>MGRM01000004.1 GCA_001798185.1 Deltaproteobacteria bacterium RIFCSPHIGHO2_02_FULL_44_16
CTCCACCTCCAGCTCAACCACAACCCCCAACGCGCGCGTGTCTTGTCCAGCTCGCCCTCCTGCAATCATCGGCTGCTCCTCCCACTCCGTGTCGCACCCATTACTGCGATGGCAACACTGTGAGAACCAGACAACAGCCAAATGGAACTCAGTGCTCTGATCGAACCAGAAACATCACCAATGGTCAGTGTATGAATGGAGTGTGTCGGTAAGAATCCGAGCTATATCTCGGAAAATTGTAACCTATTGATTTTACTGTTTTTAAATCACGTTTTTGAGCTTTGCTAGTATCCATTACTGAAATTATTGAAGCATAGGACGTGCGGAATTCGACATTTGCAATATCGGCAACCTTTAGTTTAAATACATAAAGTGAAACAACTACAGGAAACTTTAAAACTTTGGCTGGAAAAAGCAGAGTATGATTTTGAATCTGCAAAGATCATGCTTTCAAATAATCGCTATCTTTATGTTGCCTTTATGTGTCAGCAGACAATTGAAAAATTGCTCAAAGGAATTATTCATCAAAAAACGAAGGCCCTTCCTCCTTACACTCATAATCTGACTGCCCTCGCACAGATGAGTGATATTTCTTTTTCAAAAGAACAACTCGATTTTTTTATTCTTTTAACAAGCTATTATCTGAATACAAGATATCCCGATATCAAACAAAAATTGGCGCTTTCCCTCAACAGGGGAAGATCCCAGGAAATGCTCATGAAAACAGAGGAGTTCTTTCTATGCTTGAAAAAAGAGTTAAAAATATAAACACACTTCTTCAAAAACTCATTATTGAACTTGAAAAAGACATTCGCGTTGATCAAGTAATTCTCTTCGGATCATATTCGCGTGGAACAGAGCGCGATTACAGCGATATCGATGTTGCGGTTGTTTCTCCTGACTTCGAAGGCGGCACTGAGAAAGATTATCTTTTTGTGGGTCGAATCGCGCTTCGTCTCAATCCTCTTCTTGAAATTATCCCCTATAGATCAGAGGACTTTGCACATCACACGATTGGCGACTTTATCGATGAAATCGTGAAGACAGGACGCATGATTTACCAAAGAGCTGCTTAATTTCAATAAGGCATACCTTTAATGTAATCAATTCCTCAACGGTTTTCCGGTTTGAAGGAGATGGGCCATACGTTGTTGCGTTCGCTCATTGCCACAGAGTGAAAGAAAAGCTTCGCGTTCGAGATCGAGAATGTGTTGTTCATCTGTCACATACGCGCAAGGTCGATCGCCCCCTGCAAGCACATGAGCAAGCTTTTCACCGACAACCACATCATATTCCGTCAGTTGTCCAAGCCGCTTCCAATCTTCAATGGCATTGAGAAGGGCCATCTTTCCACCAAGACCAGGAAGCATAATGTTCGTCGACATTTGCAGTGGGACATATGACTTCGCGTATTCAAGAAGGTGTGATTTCGCATCAAAGAGAAGTTCATCGTGATTGAGGGTAATGCGATCATCACGTTGCAAAAATCCCATATCCTTTGCTTCAAAAGCAGACGTCGCCACTTTTGCGGTTCCAATGGTTTCAAACGCCATTTTTACTTTTGGAAAAGGACCACCATCTTCTGCTGACATCCAAATTTTGTCTTGCGCGTTATGCTGACGGCGTATGATGTCGTCGTAGCGAAGAAGCATATTTTTACAACCACCTCCCGCAGGAATCAGCCCAGCACCGACTTCAACCAAACCAATATACGTTTCAACTGATGCATGCACACGCGACGCCGCAAGCACGACTTCACATCCTCCCCCAAGTGTCATCTGAAACGGAACTGCCATCACCGGCTTCTTCGCAAATCGCATACGCTGCATCACGGCTTGAAAAGTGCGGATAATGTGATCGAGATTCTCCCACTGTTTCTGTTGAGCGGACATGAGAATCAAAAGCAAATTTGCTCCAGCGCAAAAATGAACCCCTTGATTTGCAATCAACAGACCTTGTCCCTGTTGCTCTACGTGATCAATCGACGCATTGAGCATTGCAATCACATCATCATCAATCGCATTCATCTTCGTGTGAAACTCACAACAGAAAATGCCATCTTGAAGATCAATGAGGCTAGCGCCTGCATTCTGAGTGACAATGTTTTGTTTTTTCTCTTTTATTCTTTTGAGTGAAATATTTTTTTCAGTCCCCTTCTCTGGGACATACGTTGTCTTTGGAATATCAAAAGAGAAGCGATGATCATCTCTCCATGTATAAAATTTTTCATGACCGGCGCGGAGGAGCGTCATCACAAGAGCCGGAACAGGAACATGTTCTTTCTCCAGTCGCGCCATCACTTCTTTCACGCCTAGAGCATCCCACATCTCGAAAGGTCCAAGTTCCCAATTAAATCCCCATCGAAGCGCACGATCAATTTGAACAATATCATCCGCGATTTCAGGAATACGGTTGGCTGCATAGACAAGAGTCCGAGAGATTGCAGGCCATGCAATTTCGCCTGCTTGATCATCAGCAAAAACAACGCGACGGAGTCGAGCCGCAGGATCTTCGAGAGTACGCGCATCTCCAAGCGAAGGCGTTTTGAGTTTCGTCACCGGACGATAATCAAGCGTACTCGGATCTAACACACGCAATGCTTTTGTTTCAGGATCCTTAAAATAAAATCCACGTCCAACTTTCTGACCTGTCCATCCTTTGGTCATCATCTTCTGTAAAAATTGAGGAATGCGCATGCGCTTCGATTGTTCATCATGAGCAGAAGCTTTCAAAACCGTTTCCGCAACAAAGGCGAGCGTGTCGAGTCCGACCAAATCTGCGGTACGAAAAATAGCGCTTTTGGGATGTGCTGTCGCCGGTCCCAAAACCGCATCGACCGCTTCCAGCGGCCACCCCGACTCTTCCGTAAGATGAATCACATCGAGAAAATGAAAAACTCCTATCCGATTCGCAATGAAGTTCGGCGTATCTTTTGCAAAGACAACTCCCTTCCCCAGTCGATCATGTGCAAGCAGTTGCACGGTTTCTACAACATCGACATCTGTAGAAGGTCCGACAACAAGTTCCAAAAGTTTTAAATAACGTGGAGGATTAAAAAAGTGGGTGACGCAAAAACGTCGTTTAAAATGATCGCTTCTCCCTTCGAGAAGCGATGCGACCGACAATCCCGAAGTATTCGAAGCGATAATCGTTTTTTCTCTCAACAGAGGATCAATTTTTGCATAAAGATTTTGTTTGATCTCAAGTCGCTCCACAATCGCTTCCACAATCACATCGCATGAAGAGAGAACAGGAAGATCATCTTCAAAATTTCCTGGTATAATCCGCTTCACATCTGAGCGACGATAAAGTGGAGAGGGTTTCATTTTCGTCAATTTCTCAAGTGCAGTGAAAACAATATGATTTGGGTGCGTATTTTTTTCAGAAGAAAAAAGATCAAGAAGATGAACCTCGAAACCGAGACCCGCAAAAAGTGCCGCAATTTGCGAACCCATAACTCCAGCGCCGAGAATAGCTACTTTTTGAATGTTATATATCATTATTAATACCAAAAGACCTTTTCATAAACCGATGTGTCATTCCCGCGAAAGCGGGAATCCAGGACTGGATCCCCGATTAAAGCATTCGGGGATGACATCTTTTCTTCGCGCACGATTTTGTTTCATCATACCCTCTCAAGCACCATAGCAGCGCCCTGACCGCCACCGACGCACATCGTGATGAGTCCAGTTTCGACATCACGATCTTTCATTGCAGAAAGAAACGTGGCGGTCATACGCGCACCACTTGCTCCGAGAGGATGTCCCAAAGCGATCGCGCCACCATGAATATTGAGTTTTTTCTCATCGATCTGTAACTCTTTCATCACCGCAAGCGTCTGCGATGCAAACGCTTCGTTGATTTCAATGAGATCAATATCAGACAATCTCATTTTTGCGCGCTTCAGTGCTTTCGGAACCGCAAGCACCGGACCAATCCCCATATTTTCTGGTGGAACACCCGCAATGGCATAGGAACGAACGCGGGCAAGCGGTTGAAGTTTTAATTTTTTAGCAAGTTTTTTGGAGAGAACAAGCGCCATAGCTCCTCCATCAGTAAGAGGAGAAGAATTGCCAGCCGTCACCGTTCCCGCTTTATCAAATGACGGTTTGAGTTTCGAAAGAATTTCAAGAGACGTATCGCTCCGCGGTCCTTCATCGGTCGTCGCAATATGAATTTCTCCTTTTTCATTTTTGGATTCGATCGGTACGATCTCTTCTTCAAACTTCCCCTGTTGCTGAGCTGAAACTGCTTTGCGATGACTTGCGAGAGCAAAGCGATCTTGTTCTTCGCGCGTCACATGATAATCGCGCGCGAGATTTTCGGCCGTTGCACCCATCGCGATATACGCCTGCGGAGCCCCCTGACGCATGAGCTTTTCGTTTAAGCTTGGATTAAATCCTCCCATCGGCACATGGGTCATCGACTCTACACCGCCAACAATAAAAGCATCTCCGTTTCCAGACTCGATCGCTTGGGCAGCTTCAGCAATGGCCGTGAGCGATGAAGCACAAAAGCGATTGATCGTCATTCCTCCCAGATGAAGCGGAAGACCGGCAAGAAAAGAGATATTACGCGCAACATTGAGTCCTTGTTCTCCTTCAGGCATAGCACAACCAATGATCACATCTTCGAGAAGGTCGGGCTGAAAAGTGGGAACGCGAGAGAGAAGTCCTTTGATCAATTGGGCACCGAGATCATCGATACGTGTATGGATGAATTGACCTTTAGAGGCTCTCCCCATAGGACTGCGTACAGCAGCAACAATGACAGCATCATCCATAACTCCCCCATTTCTAAAAAAAGGCCTTCCGTTTCCGAAAGGCCTTTAAGAGATACGTAAGGTCTGTAAGCCGAGTTCTGTCCTCCCCCATTGATTGAGTGGGGGATGAATAGTCATTTCTCTAGGATTGCTGTTACCAGCAACCTCAAGCAGCGAACCCGTCCTCTCATCCCCCAAAGATTCAGTGGGGGAATCTGCCGGATCAACATATTGAGGACTATTTGCCTTGCTCCCTGCGGGGTTTACCATGCCATCCTCGTCACCGACGATGCGGTAAGCTCTTACCTCACCTTTTCACCCTTGCCCTCCAAGATTTGTGGAAGGTGGTCTGTTTTCTGTGGCACTCTCCGTCACTGCTATCTCTTGGAAAGGACGCGTCCTTATGCGGGACATTCCTTTCCACAAGCAGCGCCTGGGGGTTACCCAGCGCAGCATCCTTTGGAGCTCGGACTTTCCTCAGAGCTTGACGCGATAGCATCTCACTCCGCGACTATTCGACCTTACGTTGTCAAAGAACTTCTTCAGTTAAAGAACATGCTCATCAATTGCACGATTTGCCAGTTGATCAGCACGCTTATTCTTTTCTCGGAAGAGATGCTGGATAGTATATTGTTTGAATTTTTGCAACTGTTGTACGGTTTCCTGAAAAAGCGGTTTTAAATCGGCGTTTTTGACGCGATAGACCCCGTTTAATTGTTTCACCATCAATTCTGAATCGGCAAAAATGTGAATTTCTGTTGCTCCGAGTTCATGAGCGCGGTGCAACGTCAGCAAAAGAGCGCGATACTCGGCTTGATTATTGGTCATTTCCCCAAGATAGGCTGAAACTTCGCCGAGGACAGCGCCCTCTGGATCCAGAAGAAGACCTCCAGCGCCTGCTGGACCTGGATTTCCTCTTGCCGCTCCATCCGTATAAACGACTATTTTCATGATTCCCCCCAAAACATTTATTCGTCGTCATGTATCCCAAAGGCGGTCAAAAGAGTTTCCCCTTCTTCTGGAGAGAGACGAGAAAGAACGTCTTGGGTCTTATGGGTGGTAAGAGGTTTTGAATCTTCACTTCGACTTACACGTGACGTCACCACTTCTTTTTGGAGTTCGCGCGCAAGTTCCCGCAAAAGAGCTTTAATCTCTTGAGCCGTAATACTTTTTTGCAATTTTTTTTCGGTGTGATCGAAGATTTCAGCTTCAGCAAGAAAACGTAAAAGCTCAGCCGCTGTTTCTTTCGGCATTGTTTGGAGAGTGAACATGATCCACATCCTTTCCTTCATCAACTGTCAGAAGTCGATGACATGTCGGGCATTGTTTCAATTCCTTGTACCGCAAAATTTCATTCAAAAGTTGCGGCGGAATATTCATATGACATCCACTGCAAATGCCTCGCATCACAGAGGAAATAGGATCAGGATGACGTTTTTGAACCAATTCGTATTTCCGTAAAACAACTTTGTCGATGTTTGCGAGGATGTCAGGTCTTTTCTGTTCAAGATCGTTCAGATCTTTGGTGAATTCCTGTTCCTTTTGTTTCATCTCTTCGCAAAGTGCGAGATATTGTTTTTCCTTATCGGAAAGAGTCGGTTCAAGTTGCTTGATTTTTTCGGTAAGCTTTTCAATTTTTTCCATTGCCGCCAAAATGAAGTCCTCACGTTCGCGATTGAGTTTTTTCCCTGCAGCGATTTCCTGCAAGGCTGCTTGATACTCGCGTTGTGTTTTAATCGCGTACAAACGGGCTTCGCGTTCACGCAGCTTCACGACAGAAGATTCCAATTCTAATTCATCTCCCTTTTTGGTCCTTTCGGTCGTTGAAAGCTCAGTTGAAAGTTTTTGCATCTCTTGTTGCAGACCATGATAATGTGTTTCGGTTTCTCGCAGAGAAGAAGGAAGAAATGAAATTTTTTCACGCACATGATGGAGCTCAAGATCCAGCTTTTGGAGCTCACGAAGAAAAAGAAGTTGTCCATGGAGATCAATGGGCATAGGGCCTCGAAATGTGACCGATAGCTCTACGTCTCCACCTAAAGCTTGTCAATGTGAGATTACGTGACGTTACGTACAAAGCGTCAAAAGGTTTGATGCTCGCTGATGAAGAAGACGCGGTTCTTCCTCTTCAGCATGAGCGCTCATCCTCTGCGCTAAAACTTCAAGGAGCATGTTGAGTTTTTCAACGGAACGAGGATGATGTTTCGCTTCTGAAATAAATGCGGCATATTCCGTTGGGCTTGCTTCAAGGAGAAGATAACGCCAGTTCATCATGTCTGACGCCGTCAATTGTTTATCCTCACGCGCAATGCGCAATTCTTCCCGGTGTTTTTTAGGAGAGAGATAAGTTCCAAAAAGAATATCCATGGCTGGATGCACAATTGTAAAGTTGCGTCGCTGGTCCCAATGATGAAGAAGATGAATCTCTTCAAGCCATCGAAAATAGGAATTCGTGGACCACGAATGATCGACCATATGAAAACGTGAATGGGTATTACTCACAATGCCTTTGGCATAAAAAGCAACGGCTCCAATAAAAACAACACTCCCGAGCGACCATCCATGCTGTGACACAAAAAGGCCTGTAAAGAGCACTCCTGGGATAACCCAACTCCAGGCAATTCCTTTTTCAGCAGCGATATAATCGTGTGTTTTTTGATAGGCATGACCAATCGGATAAATGATCATGTGATGAATCCAATGATAGCGCTGACTTTTGCGAATAAGGTGAGCACGACGAGTCCAGAAGCTGACATGTTGAAACCAACGATGGTACATGTATCCGAGTGTTTCTACAAAAAAGACCGCGCGAATGATCATCACAAAGGGAGTTCCAATATATTTTACCGCCCAAGGATAAAATCCACCCTCCAATGTTTGGTGAAAAACCCAAGCAGAAAATGGACCTGTCCAGGTAAGATAGAGAAGGGTCGACAGTCCCACAATCGTCCAGAGACGATGTGTCCATTTTTTTAATGGCGACCGTTTTTCTTTCAGCGCTGCTTCATAAAGATTCATGATGTTATCTTACCAGATTTATATTCCTGAGGCGATATCGATTTTTATTGGATTGCAAGGCGTTGCATCTCTTTCCGAACCAAATCTCGCATCTGATCGTGGGGACTCTCTTTGGCTCCGCGCAATTTATTTTTTCCATTCTGAAGCAGCATTGAAATGATGACATCCGTCACTCTCTCACTTCGGATAATACTTCCAAGTGCCCTAAAATGTTCCTCCTTCATTGCCTCTTGTTGAGCTGCTGTAAGATACAAGCTTTTGATTGGTTTGAAATATTGTTCCATGTTGGTGAGATACTTTTCAAAGCGTTGTATTTCCTGATCGATGATTTTTCCCCATTGAACGAAATCGATTTTTTTATCTGATCCCATTGCTTGTTGTTGGAGCTTTTGAGCAAAACGATCTCGTAAACGAATATACGTTGTCGAAGCGTCGCTTCGATGTCGTAAGGCTCTGTACACCGGGAAAGCATCCTTAAGTTGCACATCCACTGATTGAACAGTTTCATGTTCTTGAGCAATTTTTTTGAGGGCTTTGAGATCAGCCAGGATCTCTCGCACGGCGAGATCAAAATCATATTCTGCTGTCCATCCCCATTGAGTTCTGGCTTCCTCAAAAAAATGCGCAGAAAAATACGATTCATCATGATGAGCAATTTCATGTTGGTCCAAAAATAAAAGGGAAACGCCGAATTCAAAGGGATCTGTCTCTCTTCCCATACCAGCCCTCAATTCTTTCTGAATCGTGGAAAAGAAAAGAGCAACATGGAGTCGACGATCAAAGTGGCTTATCATCTCTTCAGGCCATACGCCACGATCGCGATTACAAAAATGAAGTATGTTGAGATTCCCTACTTTATTCACGATAACGGGGCCACAGAGAAAAGCTTCAGGATCATCACTCCAAAAAAAACAGCGCCGCTCGGAACTTTTTTTTTCAAATAGTTTATTGACGAGCGTATTTGCATCCTGACGAACAACTGAATAGCGGCTTGTGCTACTGGTCACCGTATTTATAATTGCAAGTTCTTCCGCATTCGGAGGAAGCGAACAGTGCTTTCGAGAAAGACCTGTTTGGCAATAAATGGGATCGGGTATTCCTGCTGCGAACATCTCTCCTCCTCCCCTCTCTCTACTCTATGAGAAGGAGATGCACACGCTTACACGAAGAAAACTTTTACTCCTCCCTGAATAAGATGAGATCGCACACTCAGGGAATCTTCTTCAGAAGTTGGAGTCGTGTTTTCGGAAAAAGTATCGGCTAAAACAACATCCTCACTGCTTTGAAGATCAGATTGGTGTTTACGAAGTTTTCGATACCACACAACAAAAGCCATCCATTCGATATCTCGAGGAAAAAATCGGGCCAAAGGAAGCAAATCTTCATAATCCAGCGCCGTAGCAGAAGAAGTTTTTTGATATATTGCTGAAACTCTTGCATCGCTTTGAACTCTCAATGGAGATACGAGATAAAATCCATAAGCACTGGTAGCAGCGGTACTTGGAGTTTCAACAACATTCAAGGGAAGAGTCAGTGAAGAAAACACTATTGGAGACATATATTGTTGAGAGAAAATTGCAGAGGGGGAATGTGCTTCTGCAAAAAAAGAAGAAGCAGAAGTCGGTGAAAAAGATCGAGGTTGAAGCCCCTCTTGGAATTTTCTTTCAGGGGAAGAAGGAGATGAAAACGCTCCCTCTAAGATGACATGTCCTTTACGCGAAAGGGCATCAAGCTTTAAATAAATCGGCAACTCTTGAAGACCTGAAGAACTGGATTGAGGTTTTGGGAGGTCACCCACCACAAAACGAGCGAATGTCCGCACAATATGGTCAAAGAAGGTCGAAGAAGGAGTTTCTAACCATGCATGATGCCCGGTCGGAGTGACTGAGGTTGCTCCGGAAGATGAAACGGGAAGAGATGCAGATTTTTGCGAAGAGATGGATTTTACTGGCGCTGCAATCGTGGAAGAAGTTTCAAGTGAATTTTGAACATCAGCTTTTGGCGGCTGTTTTTCGCGAAAAGAAGAAATACCAATAATGCGGCCTCTGTTTGTATCAAGAGTTTCTGGTTGAAGAAAAATCGGTTTTGCCTCGAAAAGCGATAGATCAAAATAAAAAGGATCCAAGCTCTCAATGCCGAGATAGCCACCACCCCTTTTACTTTCATGTGGTACTAAATAAAGACTCATAAAAATCTCATGGATGAACAAAGTGTGTACCAAGAATATCGGCAAACTGCAAAAAAGGTTTCGTCATAAAAAATATTGTAATATCAACTAGTTATACTCTGAAAGAAAGGACTGGAGAGTTTTTTGAAATTCCTCTCCCCATATCACTTTTCCAACAAATTTTTTGGCGAGGAAGAAATCTTTATCAATCAGAAATGTTTCGGGCAGTTTAAAAACGTGGAAAACGTCATTGGAAACTTGAGCATGCGAATCCCACACCATTTCCACCGAAGAACTCTGAAGCACATCACGATACGATTCGAAATGTTTTAAAAAAGAGGAAATATCTTTTTTGGAAGCATCATTGGAAACAGCAATCAAAACAACCTCTCCATTAAAATGCCTCACCGCTTCTAAAAGCGCTGGAAATTCTTCAATACAGGGAGGACACCAGGTTGCCCAAAAATTTAAAAGAATGATTTTGCCGTGAAATGCCTCGAGCGAGAGCGATGAACCGTCAAGACGTTCAAAAACAACAGAAGGAGCTTTTTTTGGTTGCCATGATGATTCTTCAATGGTGTTCGTTTTTATATCGATGATACCGGCATAAAAAGCACCGAAACAAATAAGAAGAACAAAAAAGATCATGAGCAATGTACGAATCATACTGTCTCCACCTTTCATTTACCAATAACTGACTGTCAGTTATTGGTAAATCGTCGCCGACAAAGAATTGCATAGCATGTCGTTGCAAAAAAAAGCTCCACGCCACAAAAAAGCGCAAGGTTCAGTGCAATATGGTTTGTAAATCCATAAGAGTGTAATCCAACATTGAGCAAATTCACTCCAAACCATGCAAGCGCAACAATGATATTTGTCAGCACCATTCCACATGCAAATCCCAAATCATGAAGACGTTTCGTAATACGACCATGCAATAACCACAGAAGCCAAAGTACAATTAAAAGTGCGCCATTTTCTTTTGGATCCCATCCCCAAAATCGTCCCCACGATTGATCAGCCCAAATCCCTCCGAGAATGGTTCCAAAAAGAGTGAAGAAGAGAGCCACGCCAGTGACTCCCACCATATTTCGTATTAATTCTTTCAATTTTTTCTGTTGAGAAGAAAAGAAAAGACGTTGAACAAGATAAACATGTCCCATAATTCCAGCGACCAGCGAAGTTCCATATCCGATCGTAATCGTCACAACATGCGTTGCAAGCCAGAAATTCGTATTGAGCACAGCGACGAGCATTCCCATCGTATCTCCCTCATCAGCATATCCACGACTGATAAAAAGAAGAATGGTTCCCGAAAGCGTTCCGATGAGAAGACCGAGTCCATTTTTTCGAATCACTTCGAGAATGAATCCAAAAACAACAATAATAAAAGCAACGAAGAGAATGGATTCATATAATGACGAGACCGGGGGTCTTTTTAAAATCACGATACGCGTGACCAAACCAGCAATATGAGAAAGAGCTCCAAGAGAAAAAAGAATCATGCTCACGCGATAGAAGATTTGAGGAAACGTCATCCAACTGATCATCAAGAGAAGAAAGGCAACTCCGTAAAAGATTAAACTTTTCGAAAAAAGGTCAAGACGATTCAAAAGAGTTTCGAGTTCAAGACGAAATGAGGGAGCTCTCGAATGAATATGTTGTATCGCCTCATTCCATTTTTGTTCGTCGTGCTGATAACTTGCGGAGAGTGCTTCCCACTTTTTCATGTACTGCGCACTTTGAGGTGATCCTCCTCCTGAAAGCATCGCCCCCCATGGTGAGAGCCATTCACCTTCACTCTCTTTCCATTGTGGAGGAAGAATACGTAAAAAAGAATTTTGTCCGTCGCGCTCAAGCCGAGTCATCGCATGGACCAGATGGAAAAGTTCCAATTCATCAGGATCAAATGCTTCTACTTTTTTCCCATCCAATGTCCCCATGAGTTTCATCATCGCAGCGCGCGAGGTGACAAGCTGAAGATAGGTCATGTTTTCTGCATTCTCGAAATCAAGGAGCTTTCGAAGACGTGAAGAAGAAATACGAAACTGCGGTTCCAGAAAAGAAAAAGAACTGCCAAGATGATAAAGACGAAGTGTCTTCACATATAAGTCATATGACTGTTGTTGTTCAAGGCTTCGCCTTTCCTTGTCCATGCTTTCAATAGTTTCTAGTAATTGGACATTTTCGGAAAGTCCTTTGGCCACTTCAATGAGAGAATAAAGATGTTTTTTTCTCCATTCCAGTTTCAACATATCAACGACATCAGGATTGTGAATTCTCATCACGGAACGTTCAAAAGATCGCGCAGGGAGAAAGAGCAACTCACATAACCATTGCATCGCGTCCAGATCAGATAACGACGCTCGTCCGGAAACATTTAAAAGCTCTGCGCGCGCAAAGGTATCAAAAGGTTTTACACGCCCTTCATGTAAAATGGGAAGAGCGCGAAGAGGAGAAACCTCGTAGCCTTGCGCAGAGACAAGAGTAATGTTCGTAAAGAAAAAAAGAACTGTGCAAAGAAGACGAATATAAAACATCACGCTCTCCTCTTTCGAATGAGATTGGGAACAGAAGAGAAAAGGTGGAGGAGTAATCCCGCACACATAACAATACTGGAGAGATAGGGAAAAAGACGACCGGTATTCCGAACAACCGCAAAGACGCTTGTTTCTTGATCGAGCCCCTCAATAAAAGAGGCTTGATAAAGCGTATATCCTTTATAACGAAGGGGCCGATTCATTTCAATAACCCGAGATTCTCTGAGCTCACCGTCAAGAAGAAAAACTTGCGAACGATAACTTTTCGCCATGTCCGTTCCTGCATGCATCTTTTTTTCGAAATCGAGAAGCTCAATTGAAAAAGGAAGCTGACGCTCTTTTCGTCTGATGCTGAGAATATATTTTTTTTCATTCACTTCAAGGGTCTGCTCGATAGGCATCGACTCCATCACGGCATAGATCCCTTCATTTTCTTTTTTGATCCCCTCGACACGGAGAGAGAGACAGGCACGATTTTTGGTGTCTTCTTTTTCAAGAGGAAGAGATTGAAGTTCAAAGATTTTTGCAAAGCCGTGATATTCTTGATTCGTCAGCGTGGATCGTTGCACGATGTGACAATTTCGGTAAAAATTCGCTATGGTCATTTTGACGGGAAGGTCAAAAAATGGAAGCCGTTCTCCTGAAGAGAGTTTTTTTTCTGGAAAAAGAAAATGGGTTTCATGTTGTTGATCCATCACCGAAAATTCTAATTCATGATAATCAGAATACAGATGTGATTTTTCTCCCTCAGCAAGGACGAGCGCTCCTTCAACGTTCATCACCGCCGTCAGAAATCCGCCAAAAAGAAGCATCAGCGCACCGACATGAATCACGTTGATTCCAAAACGACTCTTCGTCCATGGGCTTTTAAAAATCAGTTTTGCAAATAGGTTTAAAAAAATGATCCCCAGCGTCATGTAACCACCAGGCAATGGAATTGGACCTACGAAAAATAAGAACGAGGAAAAAAAAGTCTGTTGCGACTGATAGAGTCCTACAGAGCGCTGAGCAATGGTACCACTGACCAGCAAAACCATGAGCCAGAGAAGCGCATAGAAAAAAATGTGGGCGCTGGAGATAAAATGGATAAACCTACGTCTCACAAGAAAACCTCTGGTGGGCCCTGCAGGACTTGAACCTGCGACCAATCGATTATGAGTCGACTGCTCTGACCAGCTGAGCTAAGGGCCCCGAAGGCTGCTTCATCCATAAAAAAGCAGCATCACGTTTCTTCAATGATTTTACGTAGCACTCAACCTGCAACGCATTTTGCTTGGATTCGCACATGACCGTTAATGTTATCTGCCAAGGTCGCCACTTTTTCGTTGATGGGACCTGTCCTTCATTATGGCGCCGTAATCTTTGTTCGAGATTCGCTGTATGACCAATATATCGGCGACCTGATGTCTCGCTTGAAAGAATATATACGTAGTGTTTCATTTGTCGACTGCTCCTCAATTGCTCTGACCAGTCCCGATTCGGCATGATTTTTGAGGAGCAAAAATCATTCGCCGAATCGAGGATCCTCGACGCCACAAATAATTTTCACAATGTGAAAATTATGCGGACGTCGGGACTGAGCTAAGGGCCCTATTCGGTATTGAATAGGGTCCCGATTATCATGTGTTGTATTGAGAGATCAACGGATTAAAAGAAGTAGAAAAAAACACTTCTTCTTATGGTCGATAGCCCGTGTTCTGGATGCGTAGCGTTTTTGAAAAACTGACCGTAGCGCCTGCGGCATCCGTCACCCGAACCATAATCTGGTAATCGCCAACACTTGCAAAACCGCGATTATGGGCAAATGTTCCATCTGTTGCCCCGGCCTGAAATGCGCCGCTTCCGATTTGCCATTGATAACTGTATGGAGACTGTCCTCCCGAAACAGTCGCCTGCAATTGAGGATTGACATCGTTCGCTGTCATATATCCAAGCTCAATAATATATGCCGGATTTCCCGTTCCATCTCCCGTAAGTTCCGGGTACCTTCCTTCCTGACCCACAAGCGAGGCAATAGTAAAATCTCCCTGAAGTGTTGTCTGCACTACAATCGGCGCAGGGGCCGTCGGAGCAACAACGGCCTCAGCCGCCGGAGTGATCTGAGTCAGATCGGGCATGCTGATTTGGAATGTCACTGTCTTTGTTCCCACTTCCCAGCCATTCTGATTAAACAGACGAAGGGTCACTTGTGCTGTCTCCGTGGACCCTTGAGGAATCACAGGATCGAATCCTGCCGATGGAAAATCGCGTCCCCGATATGATTTGATTGCAGCAATAAAATTCGTATCAGCATGCAAGGTATCATTGATGCTTTTATCTCCTGCTGTAAAAGGAAGATCCACATTCTCCAGCACCCAGTCATATCTGCAAGAAGTGCAATTGCTTTGATCAGAACAATCTATGCAAATACTTTTGTTTCGAAGTACAAGATGATCACCTGTCATAAACGCATTTCCCGTTCGTTGCAGAAAATCAGAAGCATTGCTTTGATAATAACCAATATCAAAATCGGCGAGATCTCTTTTCGTTTCCGACGGTGCAGAAGGGGAAGATGAATTTATATAGGTGACATAAGTTTGTGAGCTATTTTTCATTCTTCCGATAACAGACGAATCATTGGAAAAAATTTCAACACTTACCGTGAAAGCTCCTTCTGTGGCAGGAGCTTTGCAAACAATAATGCGCCCTCGCTCCTGTTGATCTTCAGCGCCAGAATTATCCCTCGGAAAACTACAATTTTCATATTTATTCACATTAAATGAAGAAACTTGAGAAATTTGATGTGTATTCACATCGAGAATAGGAATAAATGAAGTGCTAAAATCAGCTGCGTTTGCATCATCAACATTAACATCCCATTTATAACCAGTAATCGTGTGATCTGGAATCATGCTGCGAACTTCAAAAACAATATTCTTCCCAGTTTCGTAGGGTCCATTCACATTATTTTTATCTTCTTCAGAAGACGTCAAAATCAATGCGCTCCCATCAGCGCCTGGTTGCGTACACCCAAGCATCATAAAATTGGCGAACAGGACCATAAAGAGAAGAGGGATCACCAGAATGCCAATCACGCGAAAAAAGAATCGAGAGGTCATCATAAAAACTCCTTCCTGAAAGAAAGAGACTGCAAGAGTGAAGCCAAGATGAAGAGCAGTGAACCAATTGAAATATAAAATGTTTTTTTAAGATCCCAAAAGAAAGGGATTCTCAAAAAGAGAAAGAGAATCAAAAAATTGACGCTATTGATAACGACTTCGATGAAAAAAAGATTTTTTGAGGGGAAAGATTCCTTCATTCGCCGCGCGCACATCTTCCACGGAATAAAAAGCTTTGGGATGATGATGATGAATCAATGCAACGACATCGGGTAAAGCTTTCCGCTTCACAACGGTCAATGTAATGTACACAGGGCCACTCATTCCTTGCGCCCCAATTTTCGTCACTCCATATCCTCTCGTTTTAAAAGCTGCGCACAGTTCTGTTGCATCTTTTTGCGTAATGATACGAATAACGATTTTTCCAACAGCAAGTTTTTCTTCAATCCAACTTCCCACAAAATTCCCCATCGCAAAACCACCGGCATACGCAATATAATTAAAAATATTCGTGAGATTTTGCATCACCTGTCCAAGCGCGACAAGCCAAATGAGAATTTCAAAAAATCCGAGAACAGCCGCGAGATGTTTCATGCCACGCGAAAGGAAAAGAATACGAAGGGTCGCCATGGTCATATCGCTCATGCGAGCAAGAAAAATAAGTGCGGGAAGAATCCCAAATTGAAAAAGATCGCCGGCGATAAAAGCTTCCATCATGTCACCCCTTTATCACATTAATAATCAACTGCGCGCTGATCTGCAGCCAGAAGATGCTGAGCAAGATTTTTTGCAAAGCTTCTGTAGAGCTTCACCTGTGTTTCAAGAGGAAGAATATCGATTTTTTTTGGATTGAGCTTGAGAAGTTGGCATTCGGTACGCGCTGAAACGGTTGCGGTTCGTTCCGAACCGAGGAGAAATGAAATTTCACCGAAACATTGCCCTCGTCCCATTTGACCAAGTCTCTTTCTTTCCTTCTGCGCTTCGCACCCTCCGGAAATGATGACAAAGAAACTCACATCTTGCTCTGTTTGCGCCACAATCATTTCTCCTGCACTGTATTTCATCCACGTACCGATTTGAAGAATGTTGGACATCTCTTCATCGCTAAAATCGGCAAAAAAGGAGAGCGGCTTGAGCATCTTTATTTTTTCGACGAGATCAGGAGCCAATGTTTTTCCACCATCCTTTAACACTGCCTCAAGGTCTCGCGCAAACGAAAGCGCATCAGGATAACGATCGTGTGGTTTTTTTTCAAGCGCGCGATCAATAACGCGACTTAAGGATTCCGGAATTTCAGCATTTATTTTTTGAATCGGCACATGTTCTTCTTCCTGAATCATGTGCTCCAGATCTTTCTCTTTTTTGGAGAAGAAAGGTTTTTGCATGGCCAGAATTTCATAGAGGACCACGCCTAAAGAATAGAGATCACTTTGAACCGTCGGCGTTTCACGTCGTAACTGTTCCGGCGCCATGTACGACGGGGTACCGGCAAAGGGGAGCTTCGACTCTTCAACAGCATCCATATAGGCAAGTCCAAAATCGGCAATTTTGATTTCACCTTTATTGCCGAGCATAATATTGGTGGATTTGATATCTCGATGCACCACACCTCGCTGATGTGCGTAGTCGAGACCGTGACAAACTTTGATCACCGTATCGATAGCGTCTGCAGTCGAAAGTTTTTGTTCAGGATGACAATGATATTTTAAATTTCTGCCATTCATAAATTCCATTGCTATGTAGTAGTAAGGCTCTTGAATGCCGACATCGAAAATGGTCACGATATTGGGATGAAGAAGTTTCCCGGCAGCTTCAGCTTCGATAAAAAGTTTTCGTAAAAAGGATTGCTGACTTGAGCGATCATCCGCAACATCTTCGAGCGAACTCACTTTCACCGCAAGCTCACGTCCAATATAAGGATCCACTGCTCGGTAGACAACCGCAAATCCACCTACTCCCACTTGTTCGATTAATTTATAACGACCGACATAATCGATATCGAGAAGATCACGAATCGGACTCATTCATGCTCCATAATTTCGATGATAAGTTTTTTGACCCGCTCCCCGAGATCATCACGAATACGAGAAAATTCCCTCTCTTCAGAGGGTGTGCCGACATACCGAATCGGATCTTCAATCGACCAGTGAACCACCTTCTTTGCGCCTGGAGTTATGGGACAATTTTTTTGAGCGTAATCACATACCGTCACGACATAATCCATGGTCTTCAACAATTCAGGATCGATTTGGTCGGAGGTATGATGAGAAATATCGATCCCAATCTCCTTCATTGCTTCAACTGCACACGGATGAAGTCCTGAGGCAAAAACCCCAGCGCTAAAAACTTCAAAGCGATCTTTTCCATAATGCCTCGCAAAACCCTCCGCCATTTGAGATCGACAGGCATTACCTGTGCAGATAAAAATGATTCGAAATTTTTTAGACATGTTTTTGACACACCTTTCTAAACGCTTCAATCGTGCGATCAAGTTGTTCTGTCGTATGCGCAGATGAAACCTGGCAACGAATGCGCGCTTGTCCTTGCGGAACCACGGGATACGAGAAACCTTTCACATAAATTCCTTCCTTGAGCATATCGCGCGCAACATCACTCGCGCGTTTCGCGTCGCCAAACATGACCGGAACAATCGGATGTGTTCCTTCAAGAAGAGTAAGTCCTATCTCTTTTAAACCAGAACGAAAATACTCTGTATTTTGTTGCAACGTTTCTCGCAGCTCAGGTTTTTCACGAATAAGCTGAAATGCTGAAAGCGTTGCAGCACAAATCATGGGCGGAAGTGCGTTCGAAAAAAGATAAGGACGAGAACGTTGACGAAGATAAGCAATGAGATCTTTTTTGCCGGTCGTAAATCCTCCTGCAGCGCCACCCAGCGCCTTCCCCATCGTCGACGTGATCATGTCGACACGATTCATCACATGATGATATTCAGGTGTTCCTCTCCCTTGCTCTCCGATAAAGCCCGTCGCATGGCTGTCATCCACCATGACAAGCGCTTCATATTTTTGCGCGAGATCACAAATCTCAGGAAGTTTTGCGATGTACCCATCCATCGAAAAGACACCATCAGTTGCAATCAGGATGAGACGCGCTCCCTCTTTTTTCGCCGTCTGAAGTTGATCTTCAAGATCCTGCATCTCTGAATTTTTGTAACGATATCGCTTGGCTTTGGAGAGACGGATACCATCAATGACCGACGCATGATTAAGCTCGTCACTGATCACTGCGTCTTCTTCTGTCAGAATTGTTTCAAAAAGACCTTCGTTCGCTTCATAACAAGATGAATAAAGAATGGTATCTTCGGTTTGCATGAACTTTGTGATGGCCTCTTCAAGTTGTTGATGAAGAGAAAAAGTTCCACAGATAAAACGGACAGAAGCAGTACCGTAACCAAATTCATCGAGGGCTTTTTGCGCAGCTTTGATGAGTGTCGGATGATCAGCAAGACCTAAATAATTATTCGCGCAAAAATTAATAACCTTTCCCTGCTTGACTCGAATTTCAGAACTCTGTGGAGAGAGAATCGGCCATTCTTCTTTCCAAAGACCAGCTTTCTGGATCTCTTCTAATTGTGGTATAAGAATTTTTTGAAGTTGATTGTACATAATTTATTTTTTAAAAATTCAAACTATAGTGAAAGCCTTTTCATGAGTACGATGTCATTCCTGCGAAAGCAGGAATCCAGGTGTTTATTAGCTTTTCTGGATCCCCGCTTTCGCGAGGATGACATACTAAAAGTTAATTCACTATAGTTCACACCTTCATCAGTTTGGTTATGGTCTCAGTAATATTTTTCCTACTTTAATTTCTTTCGCCGTTAATAACGCCATCGCTTTGTCGATCTCTTCCAGTTTCATCTCATGGGTGACTACTCGCGTCACATCAAGTTTTCCAGAGGCAATGAGTTTTGCCATGATCTCCCATGTCTCAAACATCTTTCGACCGAAAATTGATTTGACCGTAATCCCCTTGAAGATGAGTTCATTTGCAATATCGAGTTCAATCGGTTTGGACGGGACTCCAAAAAACGTGAAAACACCTCCACTGCGTACCGATGCCAGTCCATCGTGGATTGCTTTTTCAGATCCACTCATTTCAAGCACCGCATCAACTCCCACCCCACCGGTTAAATGATAAATGCGCTCACGTGTATTTTCCCGTGAGACATCGATGAGATGATCAGGCTTGAAAGATTGGATCAGTTCCAAACGATAAGGCTGCATGCCGCAGGCAATGATTCTTTCAGCTCCCATTGCGCGGGCAACCGCCACCGAAAAAATTCCGATCGGTCCATCCCCGAAAACAGCGACACTTTTTCCCTGAACATCACTTTCACTCACGCAATAGACCGCATTGCCGAGAGGCTCTTGAATCGAAGCAAGCGTCCATGACATCGAAGGATCATTCTTGACACAACAGATTTCATGAATCGAAAGATATTCCGCAAAACTTCCGGGACGATCAATTCCAACGACTTTCAAATTGTGGCAGAGATGCATCTGATCCATCTGACATTGATAACACTCAAGACACGGTACATGAGTTTCAATGGAAACATGATCACCCACCTTGACGCGCGTCACTTTTCGTCCCACATCGACCACTTCGCCGGCACATTCATGTCCAAAGATGAGGGGTGTTTTGATACGACTTGCTGCCCATTGATCCCAATTGTAAATGTGAACATCAGTTCCGCAAATACTCGCCGCGCGAATGTTCACCAAAACATCATGGTCTCCCAATGAGGGAGTTGATGTTTCAATAAGGTCTGCACCAGAGGTCGGTTTTGTCTTACAAAGCGCTTTCATTAAAATTCCTCTTGAAGCGAGGCGTAATCTAGCGATATCGTACTTCCATGTCATCACTTTTATTGATGAGCCCTGACACCGAAACCCAAGAACTTTTAAAGCTTCGATGCGAGCTTGCGGGTTTCGACGTCCTTCTCGGCTTTAGCGAAGCAGAAGTGCAAGCTCTTCTCCCAACGTCGATCCCCGATGTGATCATCATCGATCTGACGTCGCACGATGCTTCAGACAAACAAGAGGCTCATCATATCTTCACACATCTTCAGGGGACAAAAACCATTCGCGTTCTGATTGCACCCCGTTCGGCGCAAGAAGTAATTGATGACGTTGAAAGTTGGCCAGTTGATTTGATAATTCGAAAGCCATTTGAGCTGGAATCGGTCGTCGCGCGCATTGAAGAGCTGCAATCAAAACAACATATCAGTGATAACAGTATTTAGGAACCTCTGAAAAACTTACCATGTCATTCCCGCGTAGGCGGGAATCCAGTATCCTGGATCCCTGCCTTCGCAGGGATGACAAAATAGAGATCCCTTTAATACCCCCAAAAAGTTTTTGTTAATTCATACAAATCATCATCAACCGTTTTAATTCCCGTTGAAATTTCTTTGAGCGGCATCTCCACAATATCTTTTCCGTGCAGCGCCACCATAACGCCAAAACGCTGCGCATGCACCGCATCCATTGCCGCAACACCGTAACGCGTAGCAAGCACACGATCCGCAGCAGTCGGAGTTCCGCCGCGCTGGACATGACCAAGAACCGTGACACGTGTGTCATAGTCAGTTCTCTTTTCAATTTCTTTGGCGAGGACTTGTCCAATGCCTCCAAGCTGCGCATGACCAAATTCATCTTTTTTTTCTGAAGAGAGAATTTCTTTTTGAAGTTGGCCCTCTTTAATCTTGGCCCCTTCAGCCACGACAATAATACTGAAATAGACTCCTTGTTGATGTCGCTGCCAAATCATCTCGCACACTTCATCGATATCGATCGGCTTTTCAGGAATGAGTATCGCATCCGCTCCTCCGGCAAGACCTGCATACGTTGCAATCCAACCGGCGTGGCGTCCCATCACTTCACAAACGAGCACACGATCGTGAGATTCAGCGGTAGTGTGAAGTCGATCAATGGCTTCAGTGGCAATTTCAACCGCAGTATCAAAGCCAAAGGTAAAATCAGTTCCTTTGAGATCATTATCAATTGTTTTTGGAATCCCGACCACAGGAAGATGATGTTCGAAAAGTTTTGCCGCAACGGTAAGCGTATCTTCGCCACCAACTGCAATCAAGGCGTGCAATCCTAATTTTTCAAAATTGCTATAAGCGCGATCTGTTGTCTGTTTATCTTTAAAGAGATTCGTACGCGAGGTTCCAAGAATCGTGCCACCTCGATAAAGAATCCCTCGCACTGCAGCGCGATCCAGAATCATCGTCTCTTTTTCAATGAGACCTCGCCATCCATGTTTGATGCCAATAATTTCATAACCACCGTACGAGAGGGCTCGACGTACCACAGCGCGAAGCACAGCATTGAGCCCCGGACAATCACCGCCGCCGGTAAGAATTCCTACTTTTTTCTTTTTTTCGAAAATACTGATCACTTCGATCCTGTGTCTTGAAACAACCCCCAACTCTTCAGATGATGAATCGCCATATGCTTTTGATAATCGGTCGCTGGTTGTTCTGCGGTGAGAACGTCTTCGCCTTCTCCTTTGAGATGACCACTCAGATCTTTTTCACGTACCTGGGCACGCTTCTTTTCAGATTCCGTTATTTTCGCGGGAACAATAATATCTGGCGTAATGCCGTGAGCTTGAATCGGTTTTCGATTGGGCGTGAAATAGCGAGCAACGGTAAGTTTGAGGCCACTCCCATCATCAAGATCCACCACCGTTTGCACAGAACCTTTTCCAAAACTCTGCATTCCGAGAAGGACGGCTCGCTTGTGATCTTGAAGCGCTCCCGCAACGATTTCTGAAGCAGAAGCAGAGCCAGCATCAATGAGAACAATTAAAGGAGTGACAGGTTCGTCGCCATCATTTTTAGCTTCTCGACGATCGATTTCAACACCACGACTTTCGGTGGTGACAATCACTCCCTGCTTTAAAAAAAGATCGGAAACAGCAACGCCCTCCTCTAAAAGCCCCCCGGGATTACGACGAAGATCGAGAATAATTCCTTCTAATGGTTTCTTTTTTGAATATTGCTCAATAAACTTATGAAGTTTCTTTGCCGTCCCTTGCTGAAAACTTGAAATATTAAAATAACCGAATCGATCTTCCAGAAGCTCTGCCTTCACGCTCGGCACATTAATCAACTGTCGCACCAACGAAACATCATATCGCTCCTTGGTGTCTGGCCGTTCGAGCGTAAGAGCCACGGTCGATCCCCGCTTCCCTCTCATTTTTCGAACTGCTTCCATAAACGGAAGATTTTTTGTGGCTTCTCCGTCAATTTTCAGAATGCGATCTCCTGCTTTCATCCCTTTTTGTTCTGCAGGAGAACCTTTAATAGGAGCAACAACGGTGAGCATTCCGTCACGAATGGCAACTTCAATCCCAATACCATCAAATCGGCCGCGGGTATCAACTTTAAGTTCGCGATATATTTCCGGCGCCATATAGACCGAATGCGGATCGAGCGTACTCATCATTCCACGAATAGCTCCTTCCAGAAGCTCCTTTTCATCAGTCTCTTCGACATAATTTTCTTCAATGTAATGAAGGGTCGTGGTAAAAACATGGAGTTTTTTATAGCCTTCTTCCGAAAGAGCATACAAAGAGAGCGACGGGAGAAAAAAAGTGACAAAGCTCAGAAGCAAAGAATAAAGTTTTACGCGCAACATTTGGCGACGTGTAACATGCCATGAAGAAAAAGCAAGAGGAGCAAATTGACTTTTCCCCTTTGAGGTTTGTAATATCACCCGCTCTTACACGAAAGGAATTCTATGAAACTTTTTGGAATCATCGGCCTTCTGGCTCAGGCAAGTGTTGAGACAGAAACACTCAACGAGACGAGCGGAAGCCTTTTCTCTCTTCTGTTGCATGCGAACGGAGTCGTGCAATTAACTCTTTTGCTTCTCATTGGCTTTTCGATCGTCAGCTGGGCCATCATCGGCAGCAAATATCGACAACTGGCGCGGATCAAACGGAGCTGTGCTCATTTCTACGAGCTTTTCTGGAAAGTAGGTTCACTCCATGAACTGCAGGAAAAGCGCAGCTTCCGAAAAAGTCCGGCCTTTCGTGTTTTTCAAACTGCACTCAATCTCTCTACCGAAAAAAAAGCAACTACTCCTGAAAGCTTGAAACGCGAAGTAAAAAGAGCGCTGGAAGATGAAATCGAGCAGATGGAATATGGAGTCCCATTTCTGGCAACGACCGGGAGTGCTGCCCCTTTTATCGGACTTTTTGGAACGGTGTGGGGAATTCTCACGGCATTTTGGAAAATTGGTCGCACCGGAGCATCGAGTCTTGCGATTGTCGGACCACATATTGCTGAAGCGCTGATCGCTACCGCCATCGGTCTTGCTGCCGCCATCCCTGCGGTTATTTTTTATAATATTTATGTGAATCGCATTCGCCTTCTCACCAAAGATTTGGCTGATTTTTCAGATGATGTCGTGCACCGCTTTGAACAGGAACATTTTCACGCCTAGGAGCCATCATGGGATTGCAGATACAACGCAGAGCTGAAAATAGAATGCTTGCTGAAATTAATATTACGCCGTTTGTGGATGTGATGTTGGTGCTCCTCATTATTTTTATGGTGACAGCTCCACTTCTGCAGCAAGGACTTCCCGTCAATCTTCCACAAGCTTCAGCTCCAGCGCTAAAGCGGAGTAAATCAGATGTTATTCTCACGGTAAAATCAAATGGCTCTCTTTATCTCGGTGACAGTAAAGAAGCGCTCAATCTCACGAGTCTCTCCGATCGATTGAAACAGATGTATGCTGTTCGCGAAGAAAAGGATTTATTTATACGCGCTGATTCAGCACTGCTCTATGGCACCGTGGTCAAAATAATGTCTCTTGCCAAGGAGGCTGGCGTAGATCGAATCGGCATGCTGACCCAACCCGAACGCGCTGATACGCGTTAACACATGATCTTAAAACGTCCTCTTATCACTTCAGCTCTCTGTCACCTGTTGATGTTTCTTTTTCTTTCTGTGTGGCAATATTTTACGTTTTCGAAGCAGCACGATCTCGCGGTCACCTGGGTAGAACTTCCCAAAGGGATGAGCGAAGACATTGGAACCGGAATGAAAAAAGCTGCAAGCCTGCCGCAGTCGACGATTCAGGAACAAAAACAGCCGCCAGCACCAAAAGCTCATCAGATAAAAAAAGAGTCGCCAAAGATGAAAAAAGAGCCACCAAAATTAACCCAGAAAAGGACGAAGTCCCTTTCGGAAACGGATCGTAAAATTCAGGCAGCTCTCGGAAACATCGATAAAGCGTTAGCTGAGCGAGCAACACCAGAAGCAGCTCAAGTAAAAGAAAACGAGGAAGGATATAAATATGGCACAGGAGATGAACCCCTTCGCGTTTCTCCGGACGACCCTGAATATTTAAAATATCAAGCTGAAGTCAGAATGAAAATTATCAACGAATGGATTCTTCCCACCCGGTACATGGAAGAGGAAATTGCTCGTAATGCAAAACTTGAAGTTTTCATTGATGACCACGGGGACGTAACATCCACACGATGGCTCGACCGATCGGGTGACGAAAGCTTTGACGCTTCAGCGCTTCGAGCGGTGCAGCGCGCTTCTCCACTTCCAAAACCACCTGACCGGCTCTCTTCCGAAACGTATCAAGAAGGATTTCTCATTGAATTTGATCCTCGATTGAAGCAATAAATAATAATGATCGCATCATGGTTCGACAAGCTCACCATGAGCGAATCAGAAAAATACCTAAAATGAAACAACCGAACATCCTGAGCTTGTCGAAGGATGAGGATATGGAGATTTTATGAAAGAATTTCTTCTTTTTATAAGCATTTTTTTCTTTTCTCTTCAACTCGCATCAGCTCGGATTTATATTCCCGTAGATCAATCTTCTGATAAGAAATTCCCCATCGCGGTGGTGGATCTTTTTGGAGGGGAAGAGGGAGCCGAAATCGGCAAGATCATTCGCAACGATTTGGAGCTTTCCGGATATTTCAATGTTCTAGAACCAGGACTTTTTGAAAACAGCGCAGAACAAGAAGGAACTACTCTCGAAACTATTCAGTTTGGTTTCTGGCGTTCTCTTGAAACGCAAGCGCTCGTGAAAGGGAGCATCGAGAAAGAACGGGGCGAATTTATCATCACCCTTCGTCTTTTTGATCCTTTTGGTCCGGTCATGCTCGTCGGGAAACAGTATGTCGGAAAGAAAGAAAATCTTCGCGATATCGCTCATCGTTTCTCAGATGAAATTATGGAAGTCCTCACCGGCATTCGCGGTGTTTTCACCACGCACATTGCGTATGTCGCCTCAAAGGGGAAAAAGAGTCTCGAAGTTTCCGTCATGGATATGGACGGCAAACGAGCCCGAAGACTGACCAAAAACGGAGTCATGAATATTTCTCCTGCCTGGTCTTCAGATGGAAGTCATCTTGTGTTTACCTCCTATATCACAGGCGCTCCAGAAATTTTTTCGATGCGCTCGAATGGTCGTGAAATGACACGACTCACAAAAGATCCTGGAGCAAAATTGACACCTCTCTACACTCCTTCGGGATCTGAGATTATTTATATTTCGACGGAAAGTGGCGAAGCTGAACTCTCTATTATGGATGCAAATGGAAAAAATCAACGTCGTCTGAATACGGGATTTGGAATCGATATTTCTCCGGACATTTCTCCTGATGCGACGGAAATTGTTTTTGCATCGGAACGATCTGGGAATCTGCACTTGTTTAAAATGAATACGGACGGAAGCAATGTGAAACGTTTGACCTTTGTGGGATATCAAAATGACATGCCTTCGTGGTCACCGCGAGCTGATAAGATTGCCTTTGCCGGACGTGACAAAGGAACCTTTGATATTTTTATTATGAATCCTGACGGGAGTAATATTCAACGCCTCACCATTCGCGCAGGAAGCAACGAACATCCCACCTTTTCTCCCGACGGACGTTTTATTGTCTTTTCCTCCACTCGAAGTGGAAGTGAACAAATTTATCTGATGCGTACCGATGGCTCAAATCAGATGCCAATTACAACCTCAGGTGGACGATTACCTGCCTGGAGTCCACGCCTCGAATGAGAGCTGCGCTCTTTTTTGGGTAAGAAAAGAATATGAAAAAGAAAATATACGCCACCATCGACATCGGAACTAATTCTGTACTCCTGTTGATTGCTGAGATGGATACTTCTCATCATATCACGGTTCTTGAAGAAGATGCTGACATCACTCAACTCGGCGAGGGCCTCGCGGCCCTTCACATTATTTCTCCCGCAGCCGTAGAGCGAACGATTGATGTTCTTCAACGCTATCTTGTGCGATGCAAAGCAGAAAGAGTAGAAAAAATCATTGCGGTCGGAACCGAAGCCCTTCGACGAGCAAAAAATGCACCTGCGGTGCTTCAAGAAATCAACACTCAAACTGGAATTGAGATTGAAGTCATTTCCCCTGAACGTGAAGCATGGCTCACCTACCTTGCAGCCACAAAAGATTTTGGCGAAGACATTACCGTCATGGACATCGGAGGGGGTTCAACAGAATTCATTGCCGGAAAAGCGCAACTTCTGAGCATTCCGATTGGATCAGTAACCTTAACCGAAAGTTATCTCCCCTCGAATCCTGCAACACTTCCAGAACAGACAACGTTGGTGAATATTATTGATGAACACTTGAAAACATATTTAAAAAATCCTTCTCCTTGGAAAAAGCGCACCTTTGTGGCAACAGCGGGAACAGCCACAACAATTGCAGCTATGCATTTAAAGCTCGATTCGTACGATCAAGCTCGCGTGCATGGATTGTCCATGACACAACACGATGTCACTTCGATTGAAAAGATTGTTCTCCCTCTTACAACCCAAGAAAGAGCGCAGCTCCCGGGACTCCATCCCAAACGCGCCCCCTTTATTCTTGCGGGAAGTATTCTTCTCGAACGTGCCATGCATTATCTCGGATATGACTGCGTCATGGTCAGTGATCGCGGACTAAGGTGGGGATTGCTTTACAGCAAAATTACCAATAACTGACAGTTAGTTATTGGTTTCACGCAACCTTATGTAGATACCCACGCGCAAGCGCGCAACAGCCGCATTCACCCATGCCCAAGGGCATAGCCCTCTGCGCGCGGGATAGAGTGAATAAGTTTTTCAAGAGGTTGTCATCCCGCACCCCCCCGAAAGTCTGACTATTTCGCTCGCAGCGCAATGACTCGATACAAGCTCGGCTTCCTGTTTCTTGACGGGGTTGACAAGATAAAATGAATTGTATACTATAGTTGACAAATTTATAAAATATACATGAATTTACAAATAGTTAAAAATATTATGATTCAAATAAATCTCACACAAACTGATCTTTCAGTACTTGCACATGTTTCACGCGCTGCCGTTTCAAAATGGTTTCGAAGTGAATCCAATTGGGTCAATGTCGAAACCAACACTCTACGAACTCTTGCTCACGAACTTTCACTTCCTCCAGATCTCTTTTTGAAAGAGATATCCGATCTCGCTCCTTATACAACCCACTTCTTATGGGATCGGCTCTATCCGTCGATGGAAAGTTTTGTGCAAGCACTTGTGCAAGGTCGATTACAAGCAATCGCTCGATTGGTTCAGATGCTTGGCTTTCATCAATCGATATTTGTCATTGGCAAAAAAACCGTGACACACTTTGAAAAATATAAAAAATATATAAAACCCGCGCGACGAAAACAGTTGGAGGTGTTGTGGCCACTTTACAATTCTCAGCTCTAACTCCACGGACATCTATCTCTCCTGTATCAAGTCCTGCAGCACTCCGCGAAGCATTACTCCATATTTTCTCCATGAGCAGTAAAGGTTTGTGGCTCGTCGGAGGTACAGCGATTGCTGGTTATTTTGCAGAACACCGACGTTCGGATGATTTAGATCTTTTTGCGCTTCATCAACAAGCATTTCAAAGCGCTGTCTATGCTGTAAAGTCGCTCAAAAAATTGGGGGCAGAGTTTCAACGAGAGTTAAGCACCCCTCTTTTTTATCGAACTGACATTTTTTTTAAAGGTCATACATTCACAGCTGATGTCGTCCTTGATGAAAATTTAGGACACATTGGAAAGGCATTTCGAACAACAGACGGTGTCGTCGTTGCAGATCTCCAGACACTTCTTGCCATGAAAATTGCTTGTCTTGTAAGTCGCTGCTCTGAAAAAGACCTTTTCGATCTCGATTGGATTCTTGCTCACCTCAAAGCGTGGTCCGTGAGCGATCTTATCGAACTTGCTTCTCCGATTGATGGAGGTCTTACCGTTGAAAGCTTGCTCATCAGTCTTCAAGGAACAATCTTGAGAAAATCGGCTTGTTCTTTTCTTCTCCCCAACTCTTCTTTGAATGAAAATAGTGTTTACAAAAAAATTACTAAACTTCAAAAACATTTCATTCAACTCCTCTTTGCTTATGAAAAAAAAGAGCCTCCCCTCTCAGAATCAGAAGCCATCATTGAATCATTCAAGCAACAACGACAACTCGCGCGACACAAGGCAAAAAAAGATGAAAGAAACAAATAACATTCTCACTCGTCATGCCCACATGGTTCTTGATCCCTATCGCACTGAACCGCTCGTGCAAGCGATTGAAAAAACAGTGAAGCCTGGTAATCTCGTCCTCGATATTGGGACCGGCATTGGGATTCTCGCACTTGTTGCAGCGCGTGCAGGCGCGAAACAGGTCTTTGCCATTGATGTTGATGGCGAAAGTCTGGAACTCGCACGGTTTTTTGCAAAGCAACATAATCTTGAAAAAAAAATTACTTTTCTTGAAGGATTATCGTTTGATCTGGAACTTGACGAACGTGTTGATGTCATTCTCTGTGAAACCATCGGCTCAGCTTGTTTTGATGAAAATATTCTCGCAACCCTTTATGACGCCAAAAAACGTCTCCTCAAACGCAGTGGAAAAATCATTCCACAAAAGGCTGAATTGCACGGCTCACTGATAGGAGAAACTTTTTCAAAACAGATGAAGAATAGGGTGTCGCCGACGCTGGATCCCAGGGGCGCCCCACCAAAGCTTTATGGGTGGGGAGGTGGAACAGCGGAGGGGACGGGCCCCGCAACGGCAGAAGTTTTGAAAAAGTTTCTCCACTGGAACAATGTCGCTGGCTTCGATCTTGCAGTAACGAAAAGTCATTTTGGAATTGATCATTATTCGGGTGACGCCGGAGCGTGTTCCGGGAGGTCTCCGTCTTTAGCGGAGAGCCGGAACACCGCAGGAGGCAGGACCCGTAACAATATGAATTCAAAAATGACTTTTCGCAGTCCTATGGCAGACGACATTTCAAAATATCAATTCCTGACACAACCTCAACTCTTAGCCTCCATCGATTTTCAAAAAAAATTTGGACCGAGCCTTCACGTGAAAGAGTCATTCAAAATTCAAGATGATGGCATCATCACGGGACTTGGAGTTTGGCCAAAAGTAACGTGGGCTGAAGGATGTGTCACCGTGGCATCTCCCGATAAACCACAAACGCACTGGGGACAAGCTCTTCTTGACACAAAAAAAATTCCCGCAAAAAAAGGAGAACACGTCAGCGTTGAATTGATCATTGAGCCACATTCGGAAGATTCCTTGACGCAAACAGAACTTCTCTGGAAAGTAATCACATGACAAAAACATTGCTTCAAAAAGAATGGTTCATGATCGTGCTGCTTGTCATTGCAACGCTTGTGTGGGGGAGCACGTTTATTTTAACGAAGTGGGCGGTCGAAGATATCGATGTCTCATATTTTCTTTTCCTCCGTTATTTGATTTCATTCATCACACTTGCTCTTCTTTTTCCAAAAAAACTGATCTCTCTCCGCTTACCAACTTTGAAATCAGGATTTTTCTTAAGTCTTTTTCTCACCGCTATTTTTCTCACGCAAACAGAAGGTTTGAAAATCACCACAGCCTCAAACAGCGCTCTCATTACCGGGCTCTACATTGTTTTCATTCCGCTTGTTTCTTATTTTCTTTTCAAAACGCAATCTGCAATTCCATCACTGCTTGGAATTCCGATTTCCACCATCGGGCTCATTCTCCTCACTCAATATAGTTACACGGGCATGAACAAGGGAGACCTGCTCACGCTTCTGTGTGCGATTTTTTCCGCGCTCCACATTGTCTACACCGGAAAAGCAGCCCCTCATCATAGCAGTCGTTCGTTAATGATTGTGCAGTGTCTCTTTGTCGCCCTTTTTTGTGGGGCTCTCGCCCTTTCCAGAGGAAGCTTCACGAGCATACTCTCTTCGCGTGTCATTCTTGCTCTTTTGACAACCTCTCTTGGCTGCACGGTTTTTGCTTTTACGGTTCAGATTATTGCTCAGCGGATTATCGATCCGACTCGGGCTGGTCTCATTTTTGCTCTTGAAACTGTGTTTGGAGCTTTTTTTGCTTCATGGTGGGGAGGAGAGCGGATGACATCAATCTCCTTCTTCGGCGCTTGCCTCATGGTCATCGGCATTCTGGTTTCTGAAATGAGCCCTTTGGTGCGAAAACTTGTCGCCCGCCGCGAAAAATAATGACCAGTAAGCGTCAGACACTTACTGGTCACACAGGTCGTTGAAGCACTTGGCTTGAAAATAAACGAAAGAAACGTTGCCCTCTTCTTGAATCCACTCTCATTTTTCCTTCAAAAATCTGTTCTTCAAGAACATCTTCATCGAGTTCACAAAGAAAGAGACTTTGATAAACTCGTTTTCGATCCTGAGGGCGTGCCGCCAATGTACTATAACTTGTGTGCGGTCGGAGAGAGATCCCTGGATGATGAAAACCCTGCGTATAGAATTTATGACTACTCCATTCCCATTCAGCAGGATGTTTCACAAGTCCTGCCCTGACAGGATTCAAATCAAGATAACGCATACAGGCCATCGCATACTCATCAGTATCAACCACAAATGATCGATATCGGGCTCTCCAGATATGACCACATCGTTGATGCCGACGGTTAAAATCGTGTGCAAATGTCATACAAATACGTTGCATGATCTCATTGAGATGGAATCCATCATGTGTGGTGAGCATAAGATGAATATGAGTTTGCAAAAAAACATAGGCATGCAATTCAAAAGAAAGTTTTTTTCGATAGTGTTCGATGATCGACAAAAGAATTTTACAATCTTTGGCATCTGTCAAAATTCTCTGCTTGTTATTAAAACGAGCAATGGCGTGATATCCAATGCCATCACCGAGTACTCTTGCAGGTCGACTCATGCATTCTCCAATAAGTGTCAGACACTTATTGGTAAGAGCAAAGGTTATGCCAGCGATAACTCCCTGAAACTATGAAAAGGTCTTTGACCTTTGTTCCAAAACACGAACAAAAAAATGAACAGACCAGAAAGTGTCTGACACTTACTGGTCGTAAATATAAAAAAAGCGCTTCTTGGAAGAAGCGCTTTTTGTTTCAATTTCAATAGGTTAAACTAATAACGATAAAATTCCGGTTTATAGGGTCCGTCGACCGAAATGTCTAAATACTCTGCCTGTTCTTTGGTCAGTTTGGTAAGCTTCACGCCGAGCTTCTCTAAATGAAGACGCGCTACCTCTTCATCGAGTTTTTTGGGGAGCATATAAACGCCTGGCTTATATTCTTTCGTCCAGAGTTCGATTTGAGCAAGGCATTGATTGGTGAAAGAGTTGCTCATGACGAAAGAAGGATGACCTGTAGCACATCCTAAGTTTACAAGTCTCCCTTCAGCCAAAATAAGAATACTGTGACCATCTTGGAATGTATAGAGATCGACTTGCGGTTTGATTTCTGTTTTTTTCACTTCAGCATGTTTTTGGAACCACGCCATTTCGATTTCCGTATCAAAGTGACCGATGTTGCAGACAATCGCTTTGTCTTTCATCTTCTTCATGTATTCGCCTGTAATCACATGATTACATCCTGTTGCCGTCACAAAAATATCACCATATCTGCAAGCATCATCCATGGTGACGACTTGATATCCTTCCATAGCGGCTTGAAGTGCGTTGATCGGATCAATCTCTGTGATCACCACGCGTGCTCCTAAACTTTTCATCGAATGCGCACAACCCTTTCCGACATCTCCATAACCGGCAACAACCACCACTTTTCCGGCAATCATAATATCCGTGGCACGCTTGATTCCATCAGCAAGAGACTCACGACAGCCGTACAAATTATCAAATTTGGATTTCGTCACGGAGTCGTTCACATTGATACAAGGCGTTTTGAGTTTCCCCTCTTTTTGCATTTGATAGAGTCGATGGACTCCCGTCGTTGTCTCTTCGGTAATCCCTTTCACATGCTTCAAGAGTTCCGGACGCTTCTGGTAGAGAAGGGCCGTAAGGTCCCCACCGTCATCCAAAATCATATTGAGAGGTTTATCGCCAAACATGATCGTCTGCTCAATGCACCAATCATATTCTTTCTCTGTTTCACCCTTCCATGCAAAAACCGGAATCCCAGCAGCAGCAACCGCAGCGGCCGCGTGATCTTGAGTCGAAAAAATATTGCAACTGGACCAACGAACATCAGCTCCAATTTCGATTAAGGTTTCAATGAGGACGGCTGTTTGAATTGTCATATGCAAACATCCTGCAACGCGCGCACCTTTTAGAGGCTTTTGTTTTCCATATTTTGCGCGAATGGCCATGAGCCCTGGCATTTCCTGTTCGGCAAGTTGAATCTCTTTGCGTCCCCATTCAGCAAGATCCATATCTTTCACTTTATAATCAGTAGTGGAGCGACGTGACATTTTGGACTCCTTTGCTGCGAATTGCGTTGCCATAGATATATCCTCCATAAGGTCGAGAAGCTATAGCGACTCATCGAAAAAGCGGCAAGAAAATTATATGAACTATAGACCTAAGACCAAACTGGTGAAGATTTTCTCGCAGGGGACGAAATTGTTTCTTAACGATGTTGTCGTATTTGATATTCCATCACAGCCTTCACATGCTCCGACAGGGTTGATGAAAATTGATGAGAACCATCGTTGCGAGAAACAAAATAGAGATAATCGGTTTGTGCTGGATAAAGCGCTGCCTGGATTGCCGCTCGCCCGACACTTGCAATGGGGCCAGGCGGAAGACCTTTATGGATATAGGTATTATAAGGATGTGGATTTAAAAGATCGTGTTTGCGCAAATTTCCATCAAAGTTGCGGAGACCATAAATCACCGTCGGATCTGTTTGAAGTGGCATCCCCTTCGCAAGACGATTCTGAAAGACCGACGAAATGAGAGCCCGCTCTTCTTCTTTTCCCGTCTCCTTCTCGATAATCGAAGCGAGGGTCATCACCTGGTGACGTGTCATGTTGATCTCTTGTGTGCGCGTTTCATATTCCGCAGAAAAAACATTTTCGAATTCTCGACAAAAAATTTCAAGAACTTCTTCGGCATTTCGCGGTCGATGAAGTTGGTACGTTTCAGGAAAGAGATATCCTTCAAGCGAAGGAACTCCCGGAAATCCTATTTTCTCTGCAAAGACTGGATCATGTGCCAATCGTCGAAAATCGTCGATGAAAACTGGACCCGGAATAAAATCTTGAGTCGCAAGCGAGCGCGCAATGTCGGCAATGGTCCATCCTTCAATAATCTGAAAGGGGAAAAACTTCACATCTCCTTTTTTTAATTTTTGCACCACTTCGCTGAGCGTCATCCCTGCTTCAAATTCATAAAAACCTGCGCGTAGTTTTTGATCGGTTCCGGTGAGTCTCGTCCACAACACAAAAAGTGCAGGCGTTCGCGTTACTTTTTTTGCAGAAAGTTCGTTCGCAATCTGCTTTACGGACATTCCAGGGAAAATATCGAGTTCTATAGCTACAGGGGATTTCCAAAGAGAGAGAGCTGCGTACAGAGAAAAAACAACTCCCAAAAAAAAGAGGACTAAAAAAAATCGGAGAACTTTGAAGCTACGTCGAAAAAAGTTCATGAATGCTCACGAAGATAACTTTCGAGAATAATAACCGCTGCCATTTTGTCGATAACTTTTCTTCTTTTAGCACGACTCACATCCATTTCAATGAGACGCTCTTCCGCTTCAGCGGTCGAATATCTTTCATCCCATCCTTCCACAAGAAGAGGCATTTTCTTCTCTTCAAAGAAAACTTGAAGTTTCTTCTGAAAACGATTGATTTTGTTTGCTTCTTTTCCAACCTCACCTTCTTGATTCAGAGGGATTCCCACAATGACATGTTCCACTTCATAACTATGGCAAAGATCGGCAATCTTCCCAAAATCTTTTGCCGCATTTTGACGTGCAATCGTTTCAAGACCCTGAGCTGTCCATCCAAAGGGATCAGAGATGGCAACGCCAATTCGTTTTGTTCCGACATCAAGACACAGGATTCGTTTCATAAATTGAGCCATTTTCAAATCACATTTTCTCTCGGGGCACGGACGCTGCGGTTATGCTCCGCGCGTCCTCTGTTTTGGTCAGCACATTTTTCTTATGGCATGGAAGTGCTTCCCTCAAAGGTCCCCTGCGAGAAAATCTTCACCAGTTTGATCAAGTTTTATGTCTTTGGTCTAGTCTATAACTTTATATGGTCTTACTTGCTTTTTTTCAATCGTTTCGGCATGTCATGTTTCCGCGATGAAAAAACGAGTACCCAATAAAGGAGTTACCATGAAAACTGTTTTACGCCTTTTTCTTCCCCTTTTCTTTTTTGTGTTTCTTTCTTGCTCTCAATCTCCCTCGGGACAAACTTTTGTTCGTGTGAATGGACAAAAAATCACAGAAGGAGATCTGGGACTCCTTGCAAAGGTTAATCCTCGCATTCAAGTTGAACTTTCAAATCAAGAAGGAAAACAACGCATCTTAGAAAATTTAGTGGAACAGAAGCTTCTTTATAATGAAGCGGTCCGCCAAGGATTACATCGCGAGAAATTGGTCAAAGCAAAAGCAGACCTCTATCGACGCGTGATCATTGCTCAATCGCTTCTTGATGCTGAAGTCGAAAAAGCAGCTCAAAAATACTATAAAGAGAACACACCAGAATTCCAAAAGTTAGAGCTCGCGCACATCATGATCCGATTTGCTGATAATGAAACGCTTGCGAAAACAAAGGCCCCAAAACAACGCCAACAACTTCATACCGAACAAGAAGCTCAAACTCTTATCGAAAAAATTCGCGTTGATATTATTGGTGGAAAAGATTTTACCACGACAGCGCAAGAACTCAGTGAAGATGTGTCGACCAAAACTCGCGGTGGTTCACTGGGAAAAGTTTCAAAAAATGAAAACCGTCTCGTCTCTCGGGGCTACACTCCTCTTTTAGAAAAAGCATTTCAAATGAATGTGGGAGATATCTCAGAACCGATTAAAACCGAAAAGGCATTTCATCTCGTGACCGTGACAAAAGGTGTCGTTGCTCAAACATTTGAAGAAGTGAGCGAAGAACTCACGTTTAAATTTCGCACGCAAGCTCGTACCGATCTGCTTGCTCGACTCAAAAAGGACGCAAAAATTGAATATGCAAATAAAATTGAGAATGAAGCTCCAGCCCCAAATGGATCAACACCACCGGTGCCACAAACTCCGGCACACGAGCATTCTCAGGGTGATGGACATACACAGTAGTCATCGCGAGCCCGAAAGGCGTGGCGATCTCCCGAAAACACTGTCTACAGGAGATTGCTTCGTCGCCAACGCTCCTCGCAATGACATAAGGAACTTTATTTTGAATCAAGGCTGATCGTAATTTTATCGCCTTTTGCAATTACGTGCGATGCAGCAAAGCCAGCATTTACTTCAAGGACATATCGATATGTTACTTGAGATGTTAAAAGATCTGTTGAGAATGGTGTGGTATTTGAAATGATATCGACAATCTTTCCTTCTTCACTCACGAAAAGAATATCGAGTGAAATTTTTGTGTCCTTCATCCAAAATGAATCTTGCACAGTCGTCGGGAAAATAAACCACATGCCGTGATTTTCAGGAAGTGAATCTCTTCCCATGAGTCCTTTTGCTCGCTCTTCTTCTGTCTGTGCAATCTCTACGGTCACGCGATATGTTTTTCCGGAAACAGTTTGAATCTCAGCAGTTGCGAGAGCGAGTTCTGCTGATGCCGTGAGTGGCGGTTTTACACTCGAACTCTTCAGTTCATCTTCTGAAACTTTTTCACAGGCAATGAAAAGAAAAAGGGGAACGCACAAGAAGAAGAAAGCTTTTTCAAAACTCCATAATTCGGGTGACGTCGGAGGTGCGTCCGGGAGGGTCTCCCGCAATAAGCGGGAGGGCCGGAACACCGCAGACGGCAGGACCCGTTGCAAAAGAATGTTTTGAAAAAGCTTTCTTATCTTTTCAAACATGATTGTAAGGTTCTCCCAATATCAGCCGGACTCATTGCTACCTTTACACCACAGGACTGTAACTTTTCAATCTTTTCTGCAGCAGCCCCTTTTCCACCAGCGATAATCGCCCCTGCATGCCCCATTCGTTTTCCTGATGGCGCTGTTCTTCCAGCAATAAAAGCGGCAACCGGTTTTTTCATTTCACGCTGAATAAATTCCGCGGCCTCTTCTTCATCACTTCCACCAATTTCCCCAATCATGACGACCGCCTCTGTGTGAGAGTCTCGTTCAAAGGCCTCCAAACAATCAATAAATTTTGTTCCCGGAACAGGGTCGCCGCCAATGCCGACACAGGTGGACTGGCCAAGACCGAGCTTCGTCAACTGATCAACTGCTTCATACGTCAGCGTTCCACTGCGTGAAACAACTCCAATAGATCCTTGTTTATGAATCATTCCCGGCATGATTCCGATTTTACATTCACCAGGAGTAATAATGCCCGGACAATTCGGACCGATGAGTCGCATCGGTTTTCCTACTAGCTCGCGCTTAATCATGACCATATCGAGAATAGGAATCCCTTCAGTGATGCAGACAATGAGTTCGAGTCCAACACGAAGCGCTTCGCGAATCGCGTCAGCCGCAAACTTTGCAGGAACAAAAATCATCGTGGCGGTCGCGCCAGTTTTTTCTTTTGCTTCGAGAACGGAACCGAAAACCGGAATCCCTTCGACGTTTTGTCCACCTTTTCCCGGAGTCACACCTGCAACGACTTTAGTTCCATAGTCGCGACAACCGAGCGCATGGAATTTTCCATGAGCACCGGTGATTCCCTGAACCATCAGCTTCGTATTTTTATCGATCCATATCGACATAATTTTCACCAATATTGGGGTCTGTTTTAACAGCCCGTATGTCATTGCGAGGAACGTTAGTGACGAAGCAATCTCCTGTAGACAGTGTTTTCAGGAGATCGCCACGCCCGCCACTGAACCATTGGCAGGCTCGCGATGACACTCTTTGCAAATAGACCCTCGTAGGGACGAACGCCGTTCGCTTGAGGGCGTATGCCATACGCCCCTACATTAATGCTGCAACGGCTTTTTCAGCTGCATCAGCAAGTCCCTCTGCAGGAATTAATTTCAAACCTGATGCTGCCAACAACGCACGTCCCTTATCAGCATTTGTCCCTTGCAAACGTACAACTACTGGAACTTTCACGTGCAACTCTTTCGTCGCTGCAATAATCCCTTCTGCGATGACATCGCATTTCATAATACCGCCAAAGATATTGACGAGAATCCCTTTTACTTTGGGATCACGCAGAATAATTTTGAATGCTGCAGAGACATTTTCTTTCGTGGCTGATCCACCAACATCGAGAAAATTTGCCGGCTCTCCACCAGCGAGTTTAATAATGTCCATAGTGGCCATGGCGAGACCAGCACCGTTAACCATGCAGCCGATGTTGCCATCAAGGCTAATGTAACTGAGTCCAAATTTCTTTGCGTCTATTTCAGCCGGGTCTTCCTCAGAAAGGTCGCGCAGCGACTCAAATTCGGGATGACGAAAAAGAGCATTGTCATCGAGCACAATTTTCGCATCGAGCGCTAAGAGTTTCTTCTCTTGCGTTACGACAAGAGGATTAATTTCAAGAAGCGATGCATCAAGTTCGGTGTACGCACGAGCGATGTTCGTCGCAAAGGAAACAAAATCTTGTGCTAGCGTCCCTTCAAGTTTTAACTGTCGAGCCATAGTTTGAAGTTTTGCGGAATCAATGCCAGCAACTGGATCAATCGCAAGTTTTAAAATTTTCTCAGGACTTTTGTGAGCCACTTCTTCAATGTCCATTCCACCTTCAGTTGACGTCATCAAGACAAGGCTTGCTTTTGAACGATCAAGTGTAAGTCCAAGATAGAGTTCTCGGGCAATAGGACAAGCTTCTTCAATGAGGAGTCGTGAAACTTTCTGGCCCGTAGGTCCAGTCTGGTGCGTTATCAATTGCATGCCAAGAATTTGCAATGCAAACGCTCGCGCTTCATCCGCACTCTTGGCGAGCTTGACTCCCCCACCTTTGCCACGGCCGCCTGCATGAATTTGCGCTTTGACCACAACATTTCCACCAAATTGTTTGGCTGCGTCATGGGCTTCATTCACCGAAAACACAACAGCACTCCTGCCAACCGGAATGCCATATTTTTTGAGGAGATCTTTCCCCTGATGTTCATGCAATTTCATGGTGGAGACTGATTATGAGAATTCAAAAAGAAGAACAAGATAAAAAACCCCACCGATCACGCTCATCACGCCGTAGCTTTAGCGTAGGCGGATTACGAATAACCGGTGGGGCAAAGCGTTCTTTGGTCTTCCATGTACAATCGGATGACCAGGATGAAGGAATACCTTTATTGGTGGTGAAAATTCTGCATTTGTTTTCATGAAGCTCCAAGTGAAGCGTCCGAAGATGTTCCTGAATTTGTGTTTTTGCAGACCATAAAAGATATTTGCTCTCGTGAAAGAGGACAAAGTCATCCGTGTAACGTAGGTATAGTCGTTTAACTTTCAACTAGGGTATTGTCATCCTCGCGTAGGCGGGGATCCAGAAAGGATGATAAACATCTGGATTCCTGCTTTCGCAGGAATGACATCGTACTCATGAAAAGTTAAAGCACTATAGGATGTCGAAAAACAAAAGCTCCAATCGATCTCCCAAAAGATAACGTTGCAGCCGGGGAAATTTTGCGATCTGAGGAATCACATACAGTAACAAGTCATAAACTTTGGTGATAATTTGAGGTGAAGACATAAAATGGCCGTGCTTTGGTGAAACACGGCCAAGGGTAAAAAATCAAAGGAAAAAGGTAACGTTATTTCTGTTTGGAGCCCTAGGACGACGCGCAACGAACGCCAAAATCGTAGTAGAAGCCCTCTGGATTGTACTCGAAACAGTACCCAGCCCCCAAGCCCTCTGGATCGTTGACGTACCAGGAACCGCCACATATATAATAAGCGCCATTTTCATACGCCCATATCCAAACGTTCCCATTTCCATCGAAATATTCGGCCATCGTCCCATCTGATTGAGGCCAAGAGACATACACTCCTTTTTCTGCTTGAGCTCCTACATCTCGTGTCGTTTGAGGACAGTTTTCTCCTCTTTTATGGGATTGATCCCGAGCACAAGAGTGAATGGCAAGACGATTCAACGTCCCATCGCTCGATGAATGCAGAAATTGTTGCGGCCCACCAGCGGCACGCGCTGCTTCAGCAGGAAGCGGTAGACGTAAACCCCTACGCTCACATATTTCTTTTGCTCCGAGAACTCTCTTTCCATCCACATCTCTTTGTCTTCCAGGGACAAAGACTAATGGCTGACGTGGGCCATCAAAACCTTTTGGCAAAGAAGGCATTTTTTCAGTCGCAACAACAATGGGAATTGCTCTGAAACCTGGATTTGTTCGCACATCAAACGTAGGACTCCACTTTTGAAACGCTTTCCTTACTTCCACCTCTGTCAACCCCTTGGAAAGAGGAAGAGGAGTTCCTTGTGCATCAAATCTTACCACGTCATAACGAGTTTCAGCAGGTGGAGAAGCAAGAGGTATCTGTTTTCCTTCACCATTCATCATTGGTCCTTGGTCAATGGAATAGGCCCTCACCTCGCTTCCTTCAAAAGGACCACGTCCAACAGGTCCTGCTGAAATCTCTATCATCCTCTTGGAAAGTTTTCCGGCATCTTCTATTGCTGTTGGGACGGCCATAAGATCTCCTCTTCAATAATATCCCCTCACCGCTACTTGTAATATCGTCCTCATTCAAAAAGAGTTTCGCGATATTTCTTTTTAATTTTAAAGTTTTTGAGATTTAGGTTTTTGACTTGTAGTTCAAATAGTTAGACAAATCAATTTTGAAAAAAATTTTAATTTTCTCAAGTAACTTTTTCCTTGAGAAAAAGTACTCTTTAAAGTATCTTTTTATTATGAAAAAAGTACCCCTTAAAGAACTAAAAGAGAATCTTTCCCATTGGACAGAAGAAGCTGCAGGCGGTGAAGTCATTCATATTACCAAGCACAATCGCCCCTATGTAGAACTGTGGCCGGCAGGACAAGAACATCTCCATGTCGGAAAACAGATCGGGAAAACAGCGTTGAAACCAGTACTCAAGGAAGCAAGTAGCGGAAAGTGGCTCGAGGTCTTACAGGAGGATCGTGAGGAAAAAAGCAAATGACGCAAAAGCGAGCCTATATCGACACGTCGGTCTATCTTGGCATTCTTCTCGGCGAAAAAGAGGCTTTGGCTCTTGAGAAACTTTTGAGGCATCACATCCTCTGTTCTAGTGTTCTTCTCTTTGCAGAAGCGGAGAGAAATCTCGTTCGACTCAGTCGAGAAAAAATACTCACGACGGAAGAGTATCGAAAAGCCATGAATCAACTGAAGATTGATTTGGAATCTTTTCTCTTGCGCGATCTCACCATCGATCTCTGCTTGACCGGCTTCTATCCCCCTGTTCGAACACCGAGAACAAGTGACCTCATTCATCTTCGAACCGCACAGTGGTTTCAGCAGAATGGTGGACTCGAGTTATTTGTGACCCTGGACAAGGATCAACGTCATGCCGCAATTGATGTGGGCCTTTCGGTGAATTAAAAAATTACCGCAAAAAACCGATCTTCTAGTACTTGCAAAGCCCTCATATGTCATTGCGAGGAGCAAAGCGACGAAGCAATCTCCCGCTACTAGTGTTCTTCGGGAGATCGCCACGCCCTTCGGGCTCGCGATGACATCTTTGCAAGCAGGCCTCAGAAAAATATCATAGGCCATAGTTAACGATAACATTCGTTTATCGTAACCTATAGGAGATGAAAATCATTTCTTGCCTTATTTAGCCTTTTATGGCTAAATTTGGCTATGGTCATCTCAGTCAAAGTCGGTGAGCTTCGCAATCGTTTAAGTGCCTATCTCAAGCGTGTTCGGCGTGGCGCGGAAGTAGTCGTCACGGATCGCGACACTCCTATTGGACGACTCATTCCTTACGATCAAAAAAATGACGAAAAGTGGGATCTCATTCATCCTCCTAAGGGTTATGAAAAACTCTCTTCTCTCTCTTTTCCAGAGGCGAACGGAGATATTTCAGCGGTTGAGGAACTTCTTCGTGAAAGACGAAAGCGGTGATTTGTTATTTGGATAGTTCCATCATCCTTCGCAAGATTTTTGGTGAAGCTCATCCTCTTCGAGAGTGGAGCAAGATCAAACAAGGGTTTTCAAGTCGATTATTGCGCATTGAATGTTTGCGGACGATTGATCGTTTGCGTTCCAAACATATGCTCACTCCAGAAAAAGTTGCTCAGAGATTAACGGCACTTCAATCAGTGCTTGCGCATGTCGGCATTCTTCCGCTGAGTCCCCGCGTGCAAGAGCGAACGGAAGAACCTTTCTCCTTGCCACTTGGAACACTCGATGCTTTTCATCTTGCGACTGCACTTTTATGGCGAGCTCACGGTAATGATTTTATCTTTGCAACACACGATAAAGTTTTAGGCCTCGCTGCAAAGGCCGAAGGCTTTCAGGTAATTGGGGTTGAGTAGAAAAATGAATCTTTATTTTCCGGTTTCAAGTTTGGCGAGTTCACGCTGATGAGCAAGTATGATTGCTCGGTGTATAAAAATTTGATCCAGTAGTGCAGATTCAGGTTTCATACCCAGTTCTTGACAAATGCGGGAAGCCAAAAGTTTACCCCCATAGACATCAGCCTTTGGAAGCGCTCTGTCAACGGTTCTGAGAATAAGCCGATCAAAGATTCTCTTGCCTTCAGTCGTTGAAACTAAAGTCTTAAGATCCGGATTTTTTGCTCGCAACTCATCAGCAAGGCGTTTTGTTTTTGCAAGAAGGGTAGCTACATCAGATGTAACCGTGCACTTCGCAAGATCAATGTCTTCGGGAATGCCATAGAGATGAACTATCCTTTGAGAGTCTGTAGGATTGATTTCGTTGACCCTGTAAGCAACCTCCTCAAGGCGACCATATATTCCCTGACATGTTACCGCATCGCCCTGATGAAATACTTTATTATTTGCATGATAAAGATTAGCCTCACTCACGAATCGAAGATAGTCACGCGATTGCGACCGATATCTTGGATCAGTACGTGCAACATCATTCCTTGGAATTGTTTCACTATAAGTGTATGTGGTTTCTCCAGATTCAGAAAACAGCTTCTCTTTATAAGGACCACCTTCTGTGCAATATTGAGTCCAAGATTTATATGTTTCAGGTTTTCCATCTTCATTTAAATCCTTAAGAGTAAACGGTTTTTCATCTGCGTTCCAGCAATGAATCATCCCTGGTATTCCTCCGGCAAACATAACGGTTTCCTTTCTGTTTTGTATGATTTCTCTTTCACCTCTTCGGATGCTTCATGAAAACGTTGCTGATTATTTTCAATACTATACATGTCTAAAAAATTCGAGGGGGGCATGACCCAAAGAATATCGGAAATGAAAATTACCCACGAAAGAATTTTTTGATCCCATACTTCGTCACATCCCAGCCAACCGTGGCGATGGCTTCGAGAAGAGGGATACCTTTAGGACAATAGGCTTCGCAGTTCTGCGCATTACCGCAATCGGCGATGCCACCCGGGCCCATGACAGCTTCCAGACGCTTCCCTGCTTCCATTTTTCCGAGAGGATGTTGATTCAAAAGCGCGACTTGGCCAATAGCAAAAGCTCCCATAAATGCTGAGCGATCATTATATTGAGGACACGATTCGCAACAACAACCGCACATAATACATTTTGAAAATCGATAGGCACGTTGCTGATCTTCTGGTGAAAGACGCGGACCTGGACCCTGGTTGTGATAACCATCAACCGTTACCCATGCATTCACTTTTTTGAGCGCTTCAAACATACGCGAACGATCAACCCGTAAATCACGAATCACCGGAAACTTAGACATTGGCTCAAGGACAATAGGCTGGGTAAGGTGATCCACGAGCGTTGAACAGGACATACGCACCCGGCCGTTAATCAGCATGGGACATGAACCACACACCTCTTCGAGACAAGAATAATCCCATGCAACAGGTGTCGAGCGAAGGCCATCGGTATTCACCGGATTTTCCTGAATGAGCATGAGGAGCATAATGATATTCATCGAAGGTCGATAAGGAACATCAAACGATTCCCAATAGGAAAGATCTTTTGGACTATCCTGGCGTTTAATTTTGACTCTAATGGTATCCATGTTCACTCCTGTCATTCCCATGAAAATGGGAATCTCCTGCATATCTTGAGATTCCCGCTTTCGCGGGAATGACAAAAATTATTTTCTCTCCACATCATATCTTCGCTCGATCGGTTCAACACCGTCGATCATAATTGTTTCGCTGTAATCAAAAACCGGTTTGTTCTCAGCGTACGAAACTTTTGTTGTTCGCATCCATTCGGCGTCATTACGCTTCGGAAAATCAGGTTTATAATGTGCTCCGCGACTTTCATTCCGATTGAGCGCTCCTTGCGCTACAATGCGACCGAGCTCAAATTGAACCCAGAGCGATCGCATAAACGGAAGCTGATCATTTGCCCACATCCCTTTATCTGCAATAGAGCAGTGAAGAAATCGTTCTTTGAGTTCATCGATTTTTCCATTCACGGTTTCAAGATGTGGGTTGTGACGCTCAACGTAGACATTATTGGTCATCACATCGGCAAGATCATTTTTAATCTTTCGCGAATTTTCGTAGCCATTCAAATTGAGAAGTTTTCGATTCCAGGTATCTTGTCTCTCTTTTTCTTCTTGAAAAACCGACGATGAAATTTCTGCAGTCGGCTTGCTGACTCCCTTACTATAAGTAACGGCCGCAGGCCCTGAAATTTGGCCACTGTAAATGGTGGAGAGGAGCGAGTTTGCACCGAGACGATTGGCGCCATGATATTGATAGTCGACTTCACCTGCCGCAAAAAATCCTGGAATATTGGTCATGTGTTTGTCATCAACCCAGAGTCCGCCCATGGTGTAGTGAACCGCGGGGAAAATTTTCATCGGCGTGCGGCGGGGATCATCTCCGACAAACTTTTCATAAATTTCGATGATACCGCCAAGCCGAGCTTCCAAACGTTTGCGATCAATATGGGTGAGATCAAGATAGACGACTTCCTGTCCGTCAACACCTAGCCCCATCTCTTTCACCACTTTCCAAATCGCGCGCGAGGCGATGTCGCGAGGAACAGTATTTCCATAAGCGGGATACCACTCTTCTAAAAAATACCAGGGCTTTCCGTTGCGCGGCACCCAAATGCGGCCACCCTCGCCACGACACGCCTCCGACATAAGACGCATCTTGTCGTACCCAGGAATTGCCGTCGGATGAATTTGGACAAACTCGGGATTCGCAAAAATCGCTCCTTGAAGATACGCTTGCGAAGCTGCTGCTCCGTTGTTGTGGGTCGAACCGGTGCACCGACCGTACAGCGTTCCATAGCCGCCCGTCGCTAAGATGACCGCATCTGCGGGAAATGCTCTTGTCTCCATGCTCTTCAAGTCGATCGCGGTGATCCCGCGACAACGTCCTTCGGAATCGCGAATCAGCGACATAAATTCCCAGTTCTCATATTTCTGAACTTGCTCCATCACTTCACATCGTCGCACCTGTTCATCAAGCGCATACATGAGCTGTTGTCCTGTCGTAGAACCTGCAAACGCCGTACGGCGTTTTTTCGCCCCGCCAAATGCGCGCTGATCGATCATCCCCTCAGGGGTGCGATTGAACTGAACTCCCATGCGATCGAAGAGATAGACAATGCCTGGTGCAGCTTCGCACATCGCGCGGATTGGAGATTGATGCGCTAAAAAATCGCCGCCATAACAGGTGTCGCGAAAATGTTCTTCAGGAGAATCCCCATCCCCTTTTGAATTGAGGGCTGCATTGATACCACCTTGCGCGCAGACAGAGTGAGAGCGGCGCACGGGAACGATCGAAAAGAGTTCAACACTCCCGCCAGCGTCGACGGCTTTAATGACGGCAGTGAGACCAGCAAGTCCTCCACCAACAACAATGATTTTTGGTTTTATTGTCATATACTTTCTGTATTCATCAAACTGGTGAAATTTTTCTCTCGGGGTACAGACGCTGCGGTTATGCTCCTCGCGTCTTCTGTTTCCTTCGGCACGTTCTTTTACATCGCATCGACGCGCCTCAGTCAAATGCCCCCTGCGAGAAAAATTTCACCAGTTTGCTCAAAATGCGAATGCTAAACTAATCCCCCATAGCGCCATTCCGAGAAAAAGAACCCATGAAGTCATCGAGACAATATTTTGCGAACGTTTACTCGCCGTAATACCCCACGTGATCAGCATCGTCGCAATGCCATTGGCCATGTGAAACGTCGCTGCCAAAATTCCGATGATATAAAATGTTTTCACTCCACCGGTGGAGAAATAATCATGCATATACGAAGCGGTCACATGATGTCCGGTAAACACCGCCTGCATGCGCGTCATCCAGACGTGATAGAGAAGAAAAGGAACGGCAATGAAGCCTGTAACCCGTTGCATCAGATACATCCAGTTACGATAGGTATTATACGAAGTGACATTCGCTGAACCGGAATACATAATCACAAAACCGAGAAGGATGTGAAAAGCGATAGGGAGAAGAAGAAGGCCTACTTCTAAAAAAATGATAAGTGGAAATTCTTGCGTTGTTTTGACGAGATTGTCGAAGGCCTGAGGACTTTTAAAGATAAAGGAATTAAACGTGAAATGTTGAATCAAAAAAATCGCAAACGGGAAAAAACCTAAGAAGGAATGGAGTCTTCGCAGCCATAAATAACGCCTGTCACTCACGTAAAATCTCCCCAAATGTTGGTTATCCCCTATAAAAAGCCTTGAAATAAAAAGCAACTTTTAAACTTCCAAAGCGATAAGTGATGCGTTAGGCCTTTCTACAGGAGACATCTATGAAACGTACTTTTTCTCTTCTTTTCGCTCTTTTTCTGTGGGGATCAACAACGGGCATCGGTGGTTGCCATAACGCTGAATTGGAAAAGCTCCAAAAGCCAGGAACAGATTTTGATATTAACCCTCCAGCGCCACCTATCGCCTGCACGGTCGAAAACGAAACATATATTATGGAAGGTAAATGTTGCGCGGGATTACAACCACTTGCCTTGAATGTACGTCCGCAACCAGATGGAACGTGTCCGGTCTTCATTGATTACATGAGCGAGCCCATGGTCTGTACTGCATGCGGAAATAAACAATGTGGACTCGGTGAAAATAAATGCAATTGCCCAACAGATTGCCTTGCAGAGACGCCAACCCCACCAACACCTTTGCCACCAGAAGTTTGTTTGAAACAAGGTGAACAAATTCATTTACCTTTTGATGATGGAACTCTTTCACGTGAAGAAGTGGTCAACTTTTGTTGTGAAGGGTTAAGCCAATATATTCTCGATGCAACTTCACAATTTGTTTACATTGAGTGTCGTATCCCAGAAGCTGGAAAAGACTGTGTCAACGAATTTTATCTGTATAACTATGACGTTGCCCATCCCGACCAAAATCCTCAGTGTTGCGCAGGACTCAGACCTACCCTTCTTATGCAACGCATCATTTCTCAAGACGGCATCAATAACTGTCCTGCAATTCCTGAAAGCTATCCTCCACCAATCGCCGAAGCTTGTTCAGCCTGCGGCGACGGCGCATGCGGCATCATTGAAAACGATTGCAACTGTCCGGATGATTGTTCAGGAGCAAAGCCGAGAACTTGTCTCCAGAATAATGAATCGATACAGGTGAGGATTGGTGGACGTGGATCTACAAAGAATATCTGCTGTGAAGGACTTGCCGATTACGTAACTGATATCACTGAAAATAAAATGACCGTGACGTGCCGAACCCCAAATCAAAACACAACCTGTTTAGATGAATTTCAGGTGAGTGATTATATTTCTGACACGGAAAGCAGAGCTATTGGCTGTTGTGAGGAGCTTCAAAGTATTACGATTGAAGAAGATGTCACTGAAGACTCTCAGTGCAAAGCATATCCAGCTGTCTTTCCGCCACCCTATCTCTCTGCCTGCAGCACCTGCGGTGATGGAACCTGCGGTCCCATTGAAAATATCTGCAATTGCCGCGAAGATTGTCCGATTGAGTAACGTGGCCCAAAATGACCAATAAGTGTCTGACACTTATTGGTCACGCTGATTGTCTGACCGAACCTGCAAGTGATGGTTAGTATTGTTAGCGATCTTTACGAAATTTCTTAAGGTCAATTCGAAGATTTATCTTCCCACGCATTTTTCTTAATGCCGCAAAAGCTCTCTTTGCAGTAGCTTTTTGTGTTTGGGAAAGAAGATCTTTAAAAAGAGAAATAGTATTTTTTTTGGTTTGCATGATGAATAAAATGCCATGATCAACGTCGAAAGTCATGTGTCATTCCTGCGAAAGCAGGAATCCAGAGATTTCCTCTCCTGGATCCCCGCCTGCGCGAGGATGACAATCCGCGGAATTAAGTGCACGGCACTTATTTGGAAAAAATCCTCAATATTTTGGGCCGGCGGCCTTCACGGCGGGACTTGCCTCGGAGGCGTACTTCTCGAAATTTTTGGAAAACATCGCGGCGAGTTCTTTGGCTTTTGCATCATAGGCAGTTTTATCAGTCCATGTGTTTCGAGTGTGCAAAAGATTTTTCTCAACACCTGGGACTTCGTTGGGAATGAGCACTTGAAAAATTTCGTGAGGAGTTGTTGTTACGTTCTCCAATTTTCCTGTAAGTGCTGCATCCAAGAGCGAACGCGTTAGTTGAATTTTCATGCGTTTGCCAACACCATACGGTCCACCACTCCAACCCGTATTCACCAACCAGCAGCGAGCGCTACTCTTTTCTAATTTTTTACCTAACATATGAGCGTATTTTGCTGGATGCAGTGGCAGGAAAGGTCCACCAAAACAGGGCGAGAAGGTCGCTTGCGGTTCGGTAATGCCAGCTTCGGTTCCCGCAACTTTCGCGGTGTAACCAGAGAGAAAATGATACATGGCCATTTCCGGTGTTAACTTCGCGATTGGAGGAAGAATGCCGTACGCATCGCAGGTGAGAAAGAAAATATTCTTTGGCTCCGTGCCAACCCCAGAAAGAACACAGTTCGGAATATTATCAACTGGATACGTTGCTCGCGTATTTTCCGTCATCGAACCATCTTCATATTTGACCGCTTTTGTTTTTGGATCGATCACCACATTTTCTAAAACACTTCCATGTCCGATCGCATTCCAAATCTGGGGCTCCGCTTCTTTTGAAAGATTGATGACTTTTGCGTAACAACCCCCTTCAAAGTTGAAGACGCCAGTCTCACTCCAACCATGCTCATCATCGCCAATAAGTCGACGTGTGGGATCAGCGGAAAGCGTTGTTTTTCCTGTGCCTGAAAGACCAAAGAAAAGAGCGGTGTCTTTTTTTGCTCCGACATTTGCGGAACAGTGCATGGGAAAAACATTTTTTTGTGGAAGCAAATAATTCAGAATCGCAAAAATACTTTTCTTTACTTCACCTGCATAATGCGTTCCCAAAATCAAAACACGTTTTCCTGAAAAATCGAGTCCAATAAAAACATCGGAGGTCGCGCCATCTTGTCCTGGAATGGCGGGAAGCCCGCATGCATTGACAACCGTAAACTCCGCTTTGTGCGTTGAAAGTTCTTCTTTGGTTGGTCGCAAAAAAAGCGTTCGAGCAAAAAGACTCTGCCACGCTTTTTCTGTAACGACACGAACCGGCAAGCGATATTTTTTGTCAGCTCCTGCAAAACCATCAAAAAGAAAAAGATCTCGCTGTGAAAGGTGCTCCAGCGCACGCTTCCATTGACGTTCAAAAACTTCGGGGGTGATCGGTTGATTCACACTCCCCCACCAGAGCTGTGGCTGCGTCACGACATCTTGAACAACAAAGCGGTCTTTTGGACTACGACCGGTCCTTGCTCCTGTACTCACAACAAGCGCTTTATTTTCAGCAAGCACGCCTTCACCGCGCTGAAGCGATTGCGTGATCAGTTCATCAACTGTGAGGTTGTGAAAAATTTCTTTTTTGGGAGTAAATCCCAGATGATCCAAGCCAAAAGAGTTTGTCATGTCGATGTCCTTTCTTTTGAGCATCGACTAACGAACCCTTTCAGGAATGACAAGAAAATTAATGTGGCACAACAACAGCCGGAATATTATTTCGTTTTTTCTTCGCCACTTGAGGGAGAGATTCCTCTTCCTTTTTTTCTCCCTTCTTTTTGAAGAAGGGATGATCAGGCGGAATGATCAGTGCTTTTTCCAAAACTTCATCCATATGTTCAACAGTTGAAACCTTAAGCTCTTTGAGAATGCGTTTTGGAATCTCTTTGAGATCTTGTTTATTGTCGATAGGAATCAGAACTTCTTTGATTTTTCCGCGATGAGCCGCAAGTAACTTCTCCTTGAGACCACCGATCTGCAAGACTCGACCACGCAGTGTAATTTCGCCGGTCATCGCAATATCCTTACGAACAGGAATTTTGAGAAGCGCAGAAACAACAGCAGTAGCCATCGTAATTCCGGCCGAAGGCCCATCTTTCGGAATCGCACCTTCCGGAAGATGGATGTGAATATCGATCTTGTCGTAGAAATCTTTTTCTAAACCCAAAATTTCTGCACGCGAACGAACATAACTCATCGCTGCTTGTGCTGACTCCTTCATCACTTCGCCGAGTTTTCCGGTGACAATCATCTTTCCTTTTCCAGGCATAATCGTCACTTCTGTCGTGAGAAGTTCACCACCAACTTCTGTCCACGCAAGACCAGTACAGATTCCCACTTGATCCAATTCTTCTGCCAAACCAAATTTAAATTTGGGGACACCTAAATAATGTTCGACTTTCTTTGGAGTAATGCGGACAAATTGAGTCTTATCTCCTGACTTCGCCACATCACGCGCGACTTTACGATTGACACCGGCAATTTCGCGCTCGAGGTTACGGACACCTGCTTCTCGCGTATAACGTCGGATGATCATCTTGATGGCTGATTCGGTAAACGCGATATTTTTTTCTGTCAGCCCATTTTCTTCACACTGTTTTGGAACCAGATATTTCTGTGCAATGTGAACCTTTTCGATTTCCGTATAGCCTGGAATACGAATAATCTCCATACGATCGCGAAGCGGCTCTGGAATGGACGGAAGCGTGTTCGCTGTCGTGATGAACATGACATGTGAAAGATCATAATCGAGATCGAGATAGTGATCGTTGAACGTGTGATTTTGTTCTGGATCCAAAACTTCCAAAAGGGCCGCGCTCGGATCACCGCGAAAATCCATACTCATTTTATCGATTTCATCGAGCAGAAAAAGAGGATTTGAAGCTCCCGCTTTTTTTAAACTCTGAATAATTTTCCCTGGAAGAGCTCCGATATACGTGCGTCGATGCCCCCGAATTTCCGCTTCATCACGAACACCACCGAGGCTCAGACGCACAAATTTTCGTCCCATGGCGCGCGCAATCGAACGGCCAAGCGAGGTTTTTCCGACTCCTGGAGGACCGACAAAACAGAGAATAGGTCCGCGCATTTTTTCGACCAGAGCTAAGACCGCAAGATACTCAAGAATACGTTCTTTGGGTTGCTTCAAACCATAATGATCATCTTCGAGAATTTTCTCCGCCTGTGTAATATCAAGTTTATCAGGCGTCATCTCTCCCCAGGGAAGTGAGATAATCCAGTCGATATAATTGCGAACAACAGTTGCTTCAGCAGACATCGGACTCATCATCTTGAGTTTTTTTAATTCTTTCTCAACTCGACTGCGACCTTCGGCTGAAAGTTTTTTCTTTTTAATTTTCTCTTCGATTTCTTGAATTTCACTTTTGAATTCGTCGCGTTCTCCGAGTTCCTTTTGAATCGCCTGCATCTGTTCGTTGAGGTAATATTCGCGCTGTGTTTTCTCCATCTGCTTTTTTACGCGACTGCGAATGCGGCGTTCCACTTGCAAAATTTCAATTTCCGATTGCATGAGACTGAGCAGTTTTTCCAAACGCGCGGTTGGACTCACGACTTCTAAAATTTTCTGTTTATCAGGAAGCTTCAACGACAAATGCGCAACGATTGTATCTGCAAGACGCGCAGGATCATCGATCGTTGAAACACTTGCCAGCATTTCTGGAGGAATGCGCTTATTCAGCTTCACATACTGTTCAAACGTCGACTTGACACCGCGCATGAGAGCTTCACTCTCGACATCAAGTTCCGCCTGTTCTTCAATCGTCTCTGTTTCAACTAAAAAATAATTCGGATTGTCGATATATTGCGTAATCCTCGCACGCTTCTTCCCCTCCACCAGCACTTTGACCGTTCCATCAGGAAGGCGCAAAAGCTGAATAATCGAAGAGAGTGTTCCGACTTCGAAAATGTCTTCTCTTCTCGGATCATTTGTTTTGGCATTAATTTGAGCCGCAAGAAGAATGTCCTTTTCTTTGTTCATCGCTTCTTCCAGCGCCGCGATCGATTTTTCCCGACCTACAAAAAGAGGAACAACCATATGAGGAAAAATCACAATATCGCGCAGCGGTAAAAGCGGCACGACCGATTTTCCTTCAACTGGTGTGCGACGTTCGTCGTCCATGGAGTTCTCCTTTATTATTATTTTTAAGCTGTTTCAGCTTTCTTTTCATACACCATCAATGGTTTTGCTTTTTTTGTAATCACCTCTTCGTTGACCACCACTTCGCGAATATCTTCGCGTGAAGGAATGTCATACATCACTTCTAACATCACACTTTCAAGGATCGCACGAAGTCCTCGTGCGCCCGATTTTCTTCGAATGGCTTCATGCGCCACAGCTTTGAGCGCATCGTCTGCAAAGTTGAGCTTTACTTTTTCAAATTCCAAAAGGCGCTGATACTGACGCACCAATGCATTCTTGGGTTCTGTCAAAATAGAAACAAGCGCTGATTCATCAAGTTCATCGAGCGTTGCCAGCACCGGAATACGGCCCATAAACTCTGGAATCATTCCATACTTCAAAAAGTCTTCGATCTGCACTTCGGAGAGAAGCTCACCCAATCGCTTGTTTGTCTTTCCTTTGACTTCAGCACCAAAGCCAAGTTTCTTCTCACCAATGCGTCGTTCAATAATATCTTCGAGACCCACAAACGTTCCACCCATAATAAAAAGAATGTTCGAGGTGTCCACCGGAATAAATTCTTGTTGTGGATGTTTTCGTCCTCCTTTGGGAGGAATACTCGCAATCGTCCCTTCAATGATTTTGAGAAGCGCTTGCTGCACTCCTTCACCAGAAACATCTCGCGTAATCGATGGATTTTCTGACTTACGCGCGATTTTATCGATCTCATCGATATAGATGATGCCGCGTTCTGCTTTGGTTTTATCGTAATCAGCAGCTTGCAAAAGCGAGAGCACAATGTTTTCGACATCTTCGCCCACATAGCCTGCTTCCGTCAGAGCCGTTGCATCCGCAATCGCAAACGGAACTTTCAAAAGTCGCGCGAGTGTTTGCGCGAGAAGTGTTTTTCCAACACCTGTTGGGCCAACGAGCAGAATATTTGATTTTTGAATTTCAACATCATCCGCTAAAGGACGCACGCGTTGTTCAATACGTTTATAATGATTGTGAACGGCAACCGACAAAACTTTTTTCGCGCGCTCTTGCCCGATGACATATTCATCTAAAATATCGTGGATCTCGCGAGGTTTTGGGACACCGAATCGATCATCGTGTTGACGCGATCGAACATTTTCTTCTGCAATAATATCGTTACAGAGTTCAATGCATTCATCGCAAATATACACCGTAGGTCCTGCAATGAGCTTGCGCACTTCACGCTGACTTTTGCCGCAAAACGAGCACGAAAGATTTGTGGGATCATCAATCGTTTTCGTCATTGTTCCTCCTTTACCATTACTTTTTCCCCTTGCTCGGAAGTTCACTGATGTGCTTTTCTTTATGAGGGCGATACAACACCACTTCATCGATGATGCCGTAATCTTTCGCTTCTTCACATCCCATGAAAAAATCGCGATCTGTATCAGTGGAAATCTTCTCGAGAGAACGTCCTGTATGCTTTGCTAAAAGTTCATTGAGCTTCTGACGCATCCGCAAAATTTCTTTGGCATGAATTTCAATATCCGAAGCCTGGCCACGAAATCCACCAAGGGGCTGATGAATCATAATGCGCGCATGCGGAAGGGTAAATCGCTTCCCTTTTGCTCCGGCTGCCAACAACACTGCCCCCATACTCGCCGCCTGACCCATACACAGAGTCGAAACTTCCGGGCGAATGTACTGCATCGTATCATAAATCGCCAACCCCGCCGTCACTGCTCCCCCGGGAGAGTTAATATATAAATGAATGTCTTTATCTGGATCTTCGGACTCTAAAAACAAGAGCTGGGCAATAATCACGTTAGCAAGGTCGTCGGTAATGGGTTGACCAATAAAGACAATGCGATCTTTCAGAAGCCGGGAATAGATATCATAGGCTCGCTCCCCCCGGTGCGTCTGCTCGATAACCATTGGAATCAGTTCATTTCTGAGCACATTTACCAATTTCGTACCCTCCGTTACAAAACCACTTGCATTTTCGGGTCGCTACGAACTGCTCTCCGCAGCAGTTCGGTCGACCCTCACTTTTCACGATTTCTTTCCAGATTTTTTCGTTTTTTTCTCTTTTTTTGGATCGACGTCTCTAATTTTAGACTTCCCCGCTACGAAATCAAGGGCTTTCTCGAGAAATATTTCAGATCCTAAACGACTGATCAGTCCTTTTTGTTCAAAATGAGCTCTGACTTCGCTTTCTTTCTGTCCGGAGGCGGCTGCAATCGTTTGAATTCGTTCGGTTATTTCTTCGGCAGTGACTTGCAAACCCTCTTTTTTGCCAATAGCGCTGATGACTAAAAAGCCTCGGGTGCGAAGAAGGGCTTCATGATAGTTCTCTTTTACAAAATGTTCGGCATTTATTCCAACATCTTGAAGCGTTTTGCCCTGCCGCTGAAGATCTCGATGGAGTTGTTCGATCATTCCATTGAGCTCTGCCTGAACCATCGTCTGTGGAACTTCGATCGGATGTTCTTCGGCAAGTTTCTCCATCACTTGTCGATGAAGCGAACGACGTGTCATATTCTTTTTTGCTTCGAGAATACGATTTTTTAATTCCTCCTGAAGTTTTTCAAAAGTTTCATAGCTCCCGAGGGATTTCGCAAATTCGTCATCGAGATGGGGAACAACTTTTCGACGAAGATCCGTAAGTTGAACTTCAAACGCCCCTTTTTTCCCTGCCACCTCTTGATTGAAATAATCTGTTGGATAGACAAAATGAATGTTTCGCTTCTCCCCTTTTTTCATTCCGCTGAGCTCATGCTCAAATTCTTTCAAGAGATGTCCACTTCCGATATCGACCACAAAATCTTTGGATTCACTCCCCTTAAACGGTTTTCCATCTGCTGTCCCTTTAAAGTTGATGCGCCCCATCATGCCTTCGGCCAGACCTTCTCCTTCAACAGGTTCAAGCTGTGTCATCCGCTCTTGAAGACGACGCAGCTCTTGTTGCATCTCTTCGTCAGTCACTTCATGCGGTTCTCGTTCAAGATGAAGACCGGTATATTTTTTGAGTTCAAGTTCAGGAACAATTTCATACGTGGCACGATACGATAAGCCCTCTCCCTTCGTCAGAATTGCGGGTTCAATTTTCGGATCGCTAATGGGACGAGCTTCCACTTCCCGAAGCGCATCGGGATAACTATCGCGCACCACTTGCTCGAGAACTTCGTGCTGAAGATTATCACCGAGCTGTTTTTCCACCACAGCAGCAGGAACTTTTCCTTTTCGAAATCCAGGGATTTTGATTTCCTTTGCTAAGCGGCTCAAAACTTTTTGCCGGCTCTTTTCGACAAGCTCTGCTGTAACTTCCACCACTATCGCTTGTGAAATCGAATTGATCTGTTCAAGTTTTGCCTTCATAAAATCCTTTCTGTGCGAGGAGAGGGACTCGAACCCCCAAGGGTTACCCCACCAGATCCTAAGTCTGGCGCGTCTGCCAATTCCGCCATCCTCGCAAAATTGTGAACAAAAAGACTATCGGTTTCTCCTTGCCTTCGCAAGGAAAAGGCTTGATATCGCTCCCATGGAAAACTTCAAGATAGAAATACTAACGCTTCAAGAAGGATGTGGTTTTGTTGAAAGCACCGCTGCACATCTGCGCCTTAAGGGACCTGACACCACGACATTCCTCCACCGCCTTCTGACAAATAATGTCCAAAAATTACCTATCGGTGGCATTCAATGGAACGCACTTTGTGATCGCAAAGGAAAAGTGAAAACACTTTTTCAACTGATCAAGTGCAGCGAAGAAGGCAGTCGTATCATCGCTGAAAAAGAAACCCTTCAGAAAACAGAGCAGATGCTCACAAGCATGATCTTTGTAGATCAAGTGAACATCAGCAATGAAAGTGATCAACATCATCTCTTTCTGCTGGTGGGACCAATGGCAAAAAAAATTCTCAGCGAGCGTTGGAATGAAATTCCAACCGAACCATTTCGTTTGAAATATGCAACCGAAGAGATGACTTTTTTCTGGTTTGAAGATCTCTATGATCAACCGATCTGGTATGTGATGACGACAACAAAGAGCGCTGACAATATTCGCGAATATTTTTTAAAGAAAGCGACACCGATATCCTCTCAGGCAATTGAGCTGGTGCGCATTGAAGCTGGCATTCCAAAATATGGTGTCGATATGACTGAAGAAAATATTCTTCTGGAGGGGAATCTCCAACACGCCTATGCTCGACAAAAGGGTTGTTATCCTGGCCAGGAAATCATCGAACGCCTCCACACTTATGCAGATGGCAAAACCCCGAAGGTCATCACGAAAGTGGAAGTCAATGGCAACACCCCCATTGAGGGCGCAACCTCTTCCCTCTTTAATCCTCTTTCCGGAAAAACCGTTGGACTTGTAAAAATAAAAAGGGAACAGAAGAAAACTCCAGATTTCAACGAATAAGCTCTCTCAACTTCGCAAGATTTTCGGCATCATACTTTTCTGGATCTCCTTCTTTTGGTGTTTCAAGGACCATGGGAAGTGCGAGGAACCTTCCGTCATTCATGAGATGACGAAAACCTTCAAGACCGATAAAACCTTTTCCAATGTGATCATGCCGATCGACACGAGTTCCCACATCTTTTTTGGAATCATTCAGATGAATCGCACACAGTTTTGAAAGACCGATCGTTTCATTGAAATGCTTCCACATCTGTTCATAACCACTGATAGTTCGAAAATCGTAACCTGCAGCAAAAGCATGTGCGGTATCAAAACAGACAACCGCTCTCTCTTTATTTTCAACACCATGAAGAATTTCTGCGAGATGTTCAAAACGATAACCCAAACAGGTTCCTTGTCCGGCAGTAATTTCAAAAGCGATTTTGACAGAAGAATCGCGAGTGTGATCAAAAAGGCGATTGGCCATCTCACTTACAACTTTCAAACCCTGAGCTTCCCCTTTTCCCATATGAGCGCCAGGATGAAGCACCACAAAGGCGAGCTGAAGCTCCTCAGCACGCGTCAGCTCTTGAAGCATGGAAGCAAATGATTTTGAGGAGATCTCTTCATCGGGTGACGCAAGGTTAATGAGATAACCGGCATGTGAAAAGATACTTTGTAACCCGGAAGCGGCACGCCGCGCATGAAAAGTATCAATCTCCTTTACGGCAAGAGGTTTGGACATCCATTGATTATTATTTTTCGCAAAAATTTGCATTGCTCTTAACTGCAATGTGTCGGCAATAAGAAACGACTGAGAAACACCACCTGCAGTTGAAACATGAGCACCAAGGAGTCTTTCCATGGCTTGGAGAAGAGCGGGAAACAATAAAATTGTCAATCTACACCGCGCGCCGAAGCATCCGCCTTCGTCGCCCATAATGTTTGGGGGACTACGGCGTGATACCCGCCCACATGACAAATTTTTGCGGAGGCGGGTAAAAGCCCTCATGACATGGTTGCAGTGAAATGCTAAAATACTGTAGGAATACTTTACAATAAAATTATGAGCGACGATTCATTCTATCCTACTGACGAAGAACTCAGCAAATCGAGCACTGGGCGCCGACGCCTTTCGGCAATCATGTTCACGGACATCAAAGGATTCACCACGATGATGGAACGTGATGAATCGACCGCTGTTGGTCTTATTAAACTGTATCGCGACATCGTCCGCCGTCTGGTGCGTCTCCATGAAGGCGAAGAACGCGAAACGATTGGCGATGCCTTTCTCGTGATCTTTGAGAGCGCATTGCAAGCAGTCGAGTGTGCCGTTGCCCTTCAACAGGAGCTCGCTCGATTTAATAAAACTCGAGCTCCGGAAAAACAACTTTGGACACGTATTGGAATTCATGTTGGTGACATCATTGTCGAAGAAGGTTCTATTTTTGGAGAAGGAGTCAATCTCGCAGCGCGGGTTCAAACGCTTCCACCTCCCGGCGGAATTACCATAACTCAACAAGTATGGGTTCAGATCAAAAACCGCGCTCGATTTCAAGTTCAAAAACTTGGTGTCCGAGAGTTAAAAAATATCACGGACGTTCCCGATATCTATCGCGTTCTTTTTGACTCTGAAGCTCCTCCCATTCCCGAAACACGTCGTGAAAAAATCGAACGTCTTCTCAAATTCCCTCCCATTCGATGGGGAGTCCCCACCCTTACGATCCTTGTGAGCGCATGTTTTATCTACTCCTTCTTTTTCGCGACCCATATACTTCTCACCTCATCAGTGACATTTTTATATCACGCTCCTCATCCCATTGATTCTTTATCAATCTCAGAGGCAGCAAAGCTGCAAAAATATATCAAGCTTATCAAGAAAGGTTCGAAAGTCATTCGGATGGAGATGGTCAATAAAAAAGGAATTCGTCCTGAAGACATCGAAGAATTTTGGTCTTTTCAGACAAAGAAGACTGCGCGCAGAGAATATCCCGTCATTGAATTTTCATATGCGAAAGGTCGCGTTTCTGAAAAACGAGTCTATGATGATTTCGGCATTCTTCAACATAAACTCCTTTTTAAAGAGCAGGGACAAGTGGCCACGATTCATGATGCTTCAGGATTTGTTTCCACGTTGGAAAATCAAATTTCAAGTTTTGGATACCGCTTTGATGAACGTGGCTCGCCTATGCGTCAAGAAAACCGAAACGCCTTTGGAGCGCTTCGCAATGACGCTTTGGGCGTAGCGATTTATCTGTTCTCTTCTGATCAAAAGGGAAGAACTCTCAAACAAGAACATTATGACGCACTCGGAAATCTCATTGAAAACAAAGATGGCATTGCCACCATCACCTTTGAATATGATAATCATGGCTTTTTAAAAAAAGAAATTGCCACGGATCGTTATGGCACTCCAAAAGAAATGACCAAAGGTTATGCTCTTCTGGAAAGAATTTTCCACGTTTCGGGCAACATTAGTGAAGAACGTTATTTTGATCGCAATAGTTCTCCCATTGAAACCAACGATGGAATCTGCATCAAACGATTTCTTTTTTCCGAGGATGGGTTTCCGACAGAAGAAATTTCATTTAGTTGCGCAAATTCAGCAAAGACCAATCGTTTTGGTTGGGCTTCACGACGTTTTGTCTATGAAAACAAACAGCTTAAAGAACTTCTTTTCTTTGATGAAGAAAAAAATCCAACCGCCGATGCAACAGGCATTCATCTCATCCGCATCGAACATGATGCAAATGGTCGCATTGAAAGCCTTCATTATCATGACATCACCAATGCGCCGGCAGTGAATCATCAACAAATTCACGCCGTGCGCTATCGATATGATGACAAAGGACATCCAATCAGCAGAACCTCTTTAGGGAGAGATGAATCGCTGCTGATCAGCAGCGCCGGATACGCAGAAGTGCGATTAAAATATGACGATCGCGGAAACGTTACGGAGCAAGGTTATTTTGATACCGAAGGAAATTTCATCAACACCCATGAAGGTTATGCTCTCGTCAAAATTGAGAATGATTCTTTCGGAAATCAAATTTCTCGCAGTTATTATGGAAAAAAAGAAGAGCCTGCATCATCTCGACGAGAGTTATGTCACGTCGTTTCATTTCAATATGATAAAAAAGGCGATGTCGCGCAAACTTCTTGCTTGGATGAAAAATTACAGCCAACACTGGGACATAATGGCTGCGCTATTTCAAAAACAACGTATGATCAAGCAGGGAAATTGACTGTTTTTGAATGCTATGCGGCTGAAGGAAAACTCATCAATGACTCCACCCGATTTTCTGTCCTCCACATCGATTATGACAAGCGTGGATATATGAGCGAGATTCAAGCATTTGACGCAGAGGGAAATCTTTCCGAACGTTATCAAGGAGCAGCAACCTGGCGTTTTAAATCGGATGCTTTTGGCAATCAAATTGAAATTGCTTTCTATAATAAAAGCAATGAATTGATGATGAATCCAAAATATCATGCTGCCATTGTTCGCCGCGAATATGACGAACGCGGCAATGAAGCGCGAGCCGTGCTTCTGGATGAAAAAGAAAACCCGATCATCGGTATTTGGGGATATGCAGAACAACGTTTAAAACATGATGAGCGTGGACATCGCATTTCGGAAGCGTATTTCGATGAAGCTGGGAATCCAGCGACCAATCGTATTGGGGTTCATGAATATCGCTGGACGTATGATGAACAGGGACGCGCGAGAGAACGGTACTATTACGGCAAAGATGGTCAACTCATTCTCAATAGTGAAGGTGTGGCAATGTATCGATATGAGTTTGATGAATTTGGTCACATGAAACGCGTTCACTATTATGGAACACATCAAGAACTCGTGGTACATCGTCAGAAAAAAGCTGCCATCGAAGAGTTCAAAGTGGATGATCGTGGCAATACCATTCGCATTTCACGTTTTGATGAAGAAGGAATCTTTTGCCAAAGCAAAGAGTGTATCCCCATCACCGAACAACAATTTGACACCAAGGGTCGTCTTCTGAAACGGAGTTTTCGCGATGCGCAATCCCAACCGATCGTCGATGAAAATAATGTTGGCGCTTATCTTTTTGAATATGACACTCAAGGAAGAGTTGCTCTTGAAAAACTCTACAACGCTGCAGATGAACCGATGACTGACAAATTGAAGGTTCATCAATATCAGCTCCACTATCGTCCTGATGCTGATGATGTCGTGTGGTATTCAACGTATGGCGACATGGAAGGAGCGCGCGCAACGGCAAAAGATGGTTCCTCAGTTCAAATTCATATGTATGATGCTCTCTATCAACGAAAAAAAATAGCCACCGCAAATGTCACTTCATCTGGAGCCATTATGACTATTGATTGTTATGATGATCTCGATGTGAAAATTTCGAAAAAAGATTGTGTGGTTCCATCTCAAATCTTGAACGAATTTGAAAAAATAAAACCTCAACTCTTAGTCGAGCGGAAGTGAGACCGTCAAATCACTTCCTCCTTTTGTTTTCTTTAAAAGAACCTTTCCTCCATGAGCGCGAATAAGATGTTCAACAAGTGCAAGCCCAAAGCCTTCGGAAGAAGGCGATGGTTTTCCCTCTCCTTCATCGCGAAAGGTAATGGCCACCAAAGGCCGTTTCCCTTCATGCATCTGTTCAATCGACACTGACAACGTTCCTCCGTCCCGATTCTGTTTAATCCCACGATCCAAAAGATGAAAAAAAGCGCGCTCCATATGCGAACGATGCATTGGAATTTTTAACGATTTGGCTTTAGGATCAATCTCAATCATCACATGTTTTTTCTGCGCCTTTGATTGCAATGAAGTCGTTAACTTTTCAAAAATTGTCCCCACCGAAATAGACTCCTTCTTCACACTTGTCTCTTGCTGCTGCAGTTGAACAATTCTGGAAATATCATCCAACAGAGAAGCAAGATGATCGGTATGTTCACGAATACTTGCCAGAAATTTTTTCCGATGAATTTCATCCATCAGCACATCATCTAAGACTTGTGAAACACTATGAATGACTTCAACGGGAGAGCGCAATTCATCTGTAACCGTGCTCATAATTCCCGGAACAATCGTCTCAATTTCGCCCTTTAATTTTTTACTCTCAATCGCAATTTTCTTAAAAATGTCGGAAACCGAACGAAGTCGTCCGGATAAATGCATGGCATAGTTCCGATAGATCATCATTGCAGCGCGCGGGTTGTGCTGAAGAAATTGTTCCAATTTTTCCGAAGGGAGAACTAAAAGAACTGTTTGCTCGAGCGCAGTGACTCGCGCTGAACGAAAAGAGCGATCCAGAAGCGCCATCTCACCAAAAAATTCTCCTGGTTCAAGCACACCTAAAATCTCTTCATCATCATGATGATCTTTTTTGCTGACCATCACCTGTCCTGATTCGATAAGATAAAGCGCATCACCGCGATCGCCTTCATTAAAAACAAGATCGCTTCCACGATACTCACATCGCTGACAAAGCAAACGAAGTTCTTGAATGCGATCAACTTCCAGCCCAGAAAAAAGTTTCATTTGTTCCATGAAAAATTCCTATCATATTGATATGACTGACATCGTATCAAAATTTTATTTGCCTTTATACGAAAAAATAGTGTACCATTCATTAAAGCATGAAGGGTATGGATTGGGCTGTGAAATGTAGTCAAACAACGTAATAGTTACGGATGCCGCGAACTCCTGATGAGGAATCGCGGTTTTTTGTTTGATCTCTTCACACGTTCCAATCGCAGAAAGGAAATGACGATGGCACGCGGTAAAGTAAAATGGTTTAACAACGCAAAAGGATATGGATTTATCGCTCCTGTTGACGGAGGAGAAGATGTGTTTGTTCACTTCTCTGCCATTGGCGGAGACGGATTCAAGACGCTCAAAGAAAACGATACCGTTGAATTCGAAATCACAGATGGACCAAAAGGAAAACAAGCAACGAATGTACAAATCGTCGCATCGTAACTTCTCGTCCACTGATTTCCGTAAAAGGGGCGTTTCTCACGCCCCTTTTTTCTTATCGAACTCCTGATTCTTCAAAAAGAAGACATTTCTTTCGAGAGCTCAGCAAAACACGAGCGCCAATAGGCATTGTAAAATTTTCCACACCATGTCCAGATGGAAAACCCCACAAGACAGGGAAAGAAACTCCATGAAAATATCGTTTTAAATATTCTCGCACATTTCTTTTGGAATTATGCAAGCAGCCCACCATTTCGGAAAAAACAACTCCCTTCACCTGATCAAATTTCCCTGCGGCTTTTAATTGATGCAAGGCTCCATCAATGGCCATGTATCCTTCATCCACTTCTTCGAGAAAAAGAATTTTTCCTCGCGTATCAATTTCAAAGGGCGTTCCAAACGTAGAGAGAAGTCGCATCATATTCCCTCCCACAATGCGACCTCGCGCTTCTCCTGGTCGAATAACGTCAAGAGCTTGATGCGTCATATCGCCGGGGCGCGCCGTCTGCGTCAGAATTTTTAAAAGCGATTCTTCTTTTCGAGGAGGCATGCCTTTATAAATTTCAGAAGCAAGCGTTGGTCCGTGAAACGTGATCCATCCATAGCGCATATGAAAATAGAGTAAGAGAACGGTAATATCGCTAAAACCGACAAAAATTTTCGGATACGCCGAGAGATCGACTTGTTCCAGATGCTCGATAAGCGCAATAGAACCGTAACCTCCTTCGGCGCAAAAAATCGCATGAATACTTGGATCTTGAAACATACGAATGATTTCGCGAGCTTTGTTGCGATAGCGAAGCGTTCGATTACGAGGTGGCGAAAAAATGCGCCGAGGATATACCGGTTCAAATCCCCACCATTTGAGCTTTTCCACGCCTCGCAAAAACCCGCGTTTGCGAAACGAAGAGGCAGGGGCCACGATTCCGATACGATCACCAGGAAGGAGCCGAAAAGGCTTGATCGTATTCATGAGTTCTCATAAGGGTTATCTGTCGTTCGCATTTTGTGAATGATACACCATTTTATGAATAAGAGGCAATGAGGAGAATATGAGCTTCATAAGCATCAGTTTCAGTATCTTTGCATTCAGTCTCTTTTGGAGCGCTTGCGGCGGAACTTCCATAACAAGCCCAACCACTTCAATCGCGGTTCAAGTCGCAACGATCGATCAACTCCCTCGCGCTACCTCTCCTGTTGTCACAGCGTCTGGAAGTCTTGCAAAAAATGCTCCCCTGACCAAAGCAGCAACCACCGGTCTTTCGTTGAGGAGCATTGGAAGCAGTGCCTTTGATGTCAATAGTTCCATCGCCATGTGCCGAACTGCAAATGCGGTGAAACAGGCCATCAATGATGCGGCTCTCGGCGATATTCTTCTTTGTTTCGTTCAAACGATGGCATCCTCGGGTCTCTTTGGACTTTCGGACGCACAATTTTATGATGGAGTTTTTCATACCTTTGCGCTCACTTCTGCAGCAGGTTTGATCGACCACTTTCGAGTAAAAGTTTTGCGAAATACGTTAGGACAAATTACCGACTTTACGATGCAAACCTGCGCGAACGGAACACTTACGGGATTTCTTTCTCAAACAATTCAGAGCAATACCATGACCATGCATAGCGAAGGATCAGTCGCTGCAGAGAATATCGCTGGAACTTATCAAATTGACGTCAGGGGAGAACTCAATACCAACCGTCTTTATACTTCAAAAACTGTTCTCACGGGTTCTGTCTTGAATTTTTTCGGAAACACCTATCGCGGTGAACAAGTTTTTGTCCAAGGAGCAAATACCTACACCCTGAGCGGTTACGAAGCAGGGGCCTATACGTTCAATGGCTTTTCGGGAAATTTTGAAAATCAACTCTACGCTTCAGGTCAACTGATTGATGGCAACGTCTCTCCTTCAGCAAGCACCTATGATATTGGACTTCTTGCTCTTGGTGATGGAGCGGCAACTACGATTCTTTCAAATACCTTCGACACAGAACAGTTTACTTTTAATGATGTCCAATCTTGGAATGGCGATACCACAGCCATTGTCGCTTCGAATGAGCATACATCTGCTGCCCAAAGTGGAACGCCTCCCAACATTTCCATTCCAAATATCCAATTTACAGGAGATGAAGTCTACGACTGTTCCGCAATACCAGAGGCCACACTCACGCTTGACGTGACCGCGATTGAAAATGCGTGCGCGCATTTAACACTTGGGCATCAATGGATCGACTGTTGGAATATTATTGAAAATGCGCCGTAGTGGTTTGTCATCCCCGTGGAAACGGGGATCTCATGAGATTCCCGCTTTCGCGAGAATGACATAGTCCAAAATTTCATTCTGGTTCAACTGAACGTCGAAGAAGTTTTTTCTCGCCACGCTTTCTTTTTTCACCCAACATTTTCTCTTTCGCTTTACGTGATCGTCTTCGTTTTTGACGTCGGATTTTTTCGATCTGCTGTTGTTTTGCGCTTTCTCGCCCTTTCTTCTGCGCTTCGATTTTTTCCATCAGCCATTGACGCGCATAGTAGCGATTGAGCGCTTGCATCCGCGTCTTCTGACATTTCACCTGAATCCCTGTCGGGAGATGATGAAGCATGACACAGGTAGAGGTCTTATTGACCTTCTGACCTCCGCTCCCACCCGAGCGGACAAACTGCTCCTCAAGATCTTCCTCACGAATGCCAAGCTCTTCCATTCGTTGTTTGAGCGCTTGCTGTTTGTGAGATGAAACAACCATAATTTATCGTCCAAAAATGTCTTTTATCTTTTCTTTGACGTCTGGAACATCTGGCTTTGTCTCTTCAGGAATACTTGAAGGAATGCTGGGCATTATTTTTTCTTGAATGCGCTGTTGCACTTCTTGTTTCAGCGCCTTCTGCGCTGCTGTGGCCGCAAGCTCTTTCACATATCCCACATCAGGCAACACAAGCGGTTGCATGATTGTCCCCGTCAATTGGAGCGGAATCACAAACTTTCCCGACGCATCGACAAGAGAAGAACGAATCCGCTCGTTGGGAAGAAGTCGCGCTGAAAGTTCAGGGGGAAGCAAAAATCGTCCTTTGAGATCTAATGAACGATCAAACCCAACACTCCCTTGAAAAAGAGCTGCATAGTCTTGATGTTCGAGTTGCATCTGATCCACAAGGAGTCGTCCTTTTTGAATCGTAAAAGGAAAACGAATCTCTCGAAATGGCGTCCCTTCCACTTGACGACCCGGTAGATCGACCGTTTGCGGCGTTCCTACAGATGCAAGCTTTAGAATATTGAGAAGCTCATCAGAAAGAATTTGTTGCACCAAATTCATACTTTGAATTTTCCCATCGACGAGCCGCACCTCGCCCGCTCCATTCACATGCTCTACCTCTTTACCCACCACACGCTCTCCGTGAAGATGAAGTGAAACATCACCAGCACCGGTCATAGCAGAAACAAGAGGTGTAATATTTATTTTTGTCAGTTGTGCGCGAACATCATAACGCGAGCCAGGGGCTAACCCCACGACACCTTCAGCATGACCAGTTCCTTCAAAAATTTCGAAATCTAAATGTGCAAGCTTGGCTTGTTCTGAAGTTGCGCTCCAAGATGCTTTGAGATTTTTTAACTCCCACACATCATATTTGACGTAAGCTGAAGACAACGAACCAGCAAATTGCGGTGCAGTTGCAGCTCCATGAATTTCCGCTTGAAGTTGCAGTTTTCCTGAAACAACCGGTTTCTCTTTGTTTGAGGTCAATGAAGCGAGCGCACCTAAATCCAGCTCAGATGCTTTTATCTCACCATCAAGGGATGGAGCTTCTGTCTGAAATCCTTTGACCATAAATGCAAACGTCAGTTTTTCACTTGCAAGATGTAATGTCCCCTCCCCCACACGAACCGTATCTTCAGGTAGATTCAGCCATACCGGAGTGTTCATCTGAAGAGGAATGTTTTGATATCGAAGTGCGAGCTCAACTTCGATAGGTTTGCTGGGATCAGCAAGTTGAATATGTGAAAGCCGAAGATCAAGAGGCGCAATAATATCTTCTTTTACGGGAGAAACCGTTTGATCGGTAGAATACAACGATGCTCCGGTCAGTTCAATTTCTTCAATCAGAATACGATTCATCCACTTCGGAAGCGTCGTCGGTGTTTGGGATAAAGTCTCATTTTCTTTGTGCAGAAGAAGGTCTGCAATATTCGTTCCCGATGCGTTTTTGATCAGACGCACCGAAGGTTCTTGCAGATGCAAGGATGCTATCACTTTTCCATGAAAAAGACTTTTCAGATGAACTTGAAAATCCATCTTCTCTTGGGTCAGGACCGTCGCTCCTGCAAAAGCGGACTGCGGCGCCGGAAGATGCTTGAGACTCAGTTGAGAGACACGAACTCCGAGATAAGGCCAGAAGGAGAGTTCAAGTCGTCCGATTTCAACATCAGCCCTGAGAGATTTTTCAGCCACCTTTTCAATGTCATCGCGATAATCATTGATGTCGACGATAAAAGGGAGAGCAATGACTGCCGCAAAAAGAAGCATAAAAAATGCAGCGATGCCGATAAGAATCTTTTTCATTTTTCCTCCTCTTCTCCTAATCTAAACGTTGATTCGCTTTTCGCTGATGGAGAGATTGATCAGCATACGCCACTTCTGCACCAACGAGCACTACGACCCATGAGTAATAAATCCACAATAAAAAAAGTGGAATGATTCCTAAGGATCCATAAATCTTGCTATAGACAACCACTTTTGCGGCATAGGCCGTGTATCCATATTTCGCTACTTCCCAAAAAAGCGTTGCGACGAACCCGCCGATACAAGCGCTGCGGAGTTTTACTTTTGTATTCGGCATGATCGTATACAGCGCGGAGAAAAGAAAAAACGTCATGATCCATGAAATTTTTCCGAGCAAAAATTTCTTCGTTCCACTCATATCTAAAACTTCGTTCACCATATTTGAACTCTGCAATGCAGCCGTGACACTCAAGGAGAGCGCCAAAAGAACAGGACCGATTGTAATAACAGTCCAATAAATCGGAAATCGTCGAAGAAAAGAACGTGGCTTTGGCACCTGCCAAATATGATTAAACGTCTTCTCGATATTTGAAAGCATGGCCACGACTGTTAAAATTAAAACAACAAAGCCGACGAGACCTATGGCAGTGCTGTTATAGCGCTCGATAAAAAGATCTAAATAGCGCGACGCTTCTTGGCCAGTGCCGGTCGTGAGATTTCGAAAAATAAATGTTTGGAGCTGTTCCACAATTTGTTCCATATCGGCAAAAGCTTTGAAGAGAGATAATGAAACCGCGATGAGGGGAACGATCGAGAGAAGCGTCGTATACGCAAGGGCGGTCGCGCGAAGCAAAATATTGTCTTTGTTTATTCCCACAACGAGCATGGTTCCAAGTCGTGTGAGGTAGAGAGCCAATCGTCGATGGACTCGATATGTTTTTTCATCGAGTGTCCAAATCGTATCGCGAAAAAAATGAACAACACACTGAGAGAGTGAAGTGAGATTCATGATGAAGACATACCGCACTCTTAAAGGCGTTTCAATTGTCGATTGTGAATGCGCGAGAGAAGAAAAAGGGCAACGAAGGAACCGACCCACGCAAGAAACATATCAGATTGCGTATCCCATTCATACCCTTGCGTTCCGAGAAACGCTTTCGCCGCAATCCCCGAAAGAACAGCAACCCACCACTCCACAAGTTCATAGAACGCACTAAAAGCGAGACAGACAGAGCTCACGATAAAGATGAGCCAACGAGGACCTGAAACCACACGATTTCTGATGAGCATTTCGCGCGTGAAAATAGCTGGAATAAATCCCTGCATAAAATGTGCAAATTTATCGTAGTTATTGCGTTCCCATCCCAAATGACTCCCAATCCAGTCAAAGAGAGGAACTTTCGCATAGGTGTAATGTCCGCCAACCATTAAAATAATAAATTCAAAAAGCATGAGCCACAGCACAAGCGGCGTCCATTTATAACGATGATGGGTGTACCACAGAATAAAAAAACCGGTAAATGCGGGAACGACTTCCAGAAACCAGGTATAGCGGTCAGCAGGTTTGATGGCGGACCAGGTAAAGACAATCGAAACAATAAGGATTCCGAGACGCGGCATATCTCTTCATTAGTTCAGATGTCACATTTCTGCAATAGGAGGGACGTAAACATTGAAACTATTCTGGTTTACACATGGCCATCGAATCATCCCAAAGTACTTGAATCCCTTGTCTATAAAGTTCTATACGTTTTGGTTCTGGAAGAGAATAAGATTTTTCCCCATGATTTCGCACCTGATCGAGACGCTCTCGCATTTCTGTTCTTCGATTCTCACTCCACTGTGAAAGATTACAAAGAGAAGGAGGTCCGTCCTTTTTCACACTGATCATCTTTTCATCAAGCTGCAATGTTTCCCCCTTTGCACATTTGGAGTCAGCTTCAGGGCGGCGCATCATATAATTCTCGAGTATTCTCTCTTTTGCGCCGTGAAGAGCAAGGGCATATGCATGATGATCAAACGTACATGCACCCCGATGAACAATGGTCCGATCGCGATAGAGCTCCACATACTCATCATTCGTCATTTGAGCAGGTTTCCTTGGAACGGCCCGAGGTGAAGCAGATGGTGTGAGCAAAGAAGTTGGGACCATCATTTGTCGAATAGCGTTTCCTGCTGATTTCATATTTCCTCCTTCATCATGACTGACTTTTCGTTCAATCTTTCAAAAAGTTTCGTTGATTTTCATTAATCGTTGAACAGGGTGTCCGTCGATCAAATGCTGCTGAAAAATGTCATCGACATCGTTCATCGTCACCCCGTGATACCAAATACCGTCGGGATAGATAACGATATTAACGCCAAGTTCGCATGGGCCAAGACATCCAGAAGATGTCACTTTGACTTCGGTATTTTTAAAGTGCACTTTCACTTTTTTACGAAGTTCGTTCAAAATATTTTCCGATCCACGTTGCAAGCAACAAGCCTTCTCTGGCCCGCGATCATTTTGACAGACAAAGACGTGGCGTTTCGGTTTTGGCATTTTGCGCTCCCCACCTTGCAACGGTTGAACCCGAAAGTCGAACCGATTGTGGTGCCGGTGGAGATTAGCATTTTATGAGTCTACACCATTCGAATGGCGAGGATTATCAGAGAAAATGAACTTAAAGAGACCGTTAGAAGGTCACAAGCCGATCCGATTCCCGGACGATGTGATAGAGATCCTGCATCGTGGAGAGGGGGCAGACCTCTGATCCTTCCGACCCGCGAATTTTGAGGCAGGTTCCGCAGGCAAAGATTTTTCCTCCGCCGGCGACGAACGTTCGGATCTGATCGGTCACCTGGAACTTCTCGGTATCCAGGGATTCGCATTCCACCCCCTTCGCCAACAGGAAAACATTCACTTCATCCCCCTGCTTCAGGGAGAAGGTTCCGAACCGAAAAACATTCCAGACGGTCTCCGCGTCGTTGGAAGAGAGAATAATTCCGAGTTTCATGACAAAGTCCTTTCATGTTGAAAACTGGCGGGGACCAGCGCTCCCCTTCCTGCAACGGTTGAACCCGGAAGTCGAACCAATATTGGTGCCCGTGGAGATTGTTTTGAAAGATTGAAGAAAAACCTTGTTTACTAAACTAGAATTACATGTAAAATAAGTTCATGATGCTTGAACGTCTCCAAACATTAAAAAACCTGAATCATTCCAGCTGCTTTCTCTGGGGCCCCCGGCAGGTCGGAAAGACCACGCTCCTCAATACTCTTTTCCCTAATACCCTCACCTTTAACCTCCTGGACCCAAGGCTCTATGAAGAATTCATCCTCAACCCCTCCCTTCTTGAGGAGCGGGTTTTGGCAACTCCCCAAAAAGGGCTTCCGGTCATCATCGATGAAGTTCAAAAAATCCCCAGACTCTTGGATGTCGTTCAAGACATGATCACCAAACACGGTACCCAGTTTATCCTCAGCGGGTCGAGCGCTCGGAAACTCAAGCGAGGCGCCGGAAATCTTTTGGGAGGTCGCGCCATTCGCCATGAACTCTTTCCCCTCGTGTACAAGGAGGTGCCCGACTTTGATCTGCTTCGCGCTCTAAACCATGGCCTCCTCCCTCATCATTATCTGCATGATAGCCCGAGAGATCTGCTTCATGCCTATGTTGGCGATTACCTCAAAGAGGAAATTTTTGCTGAAGCCCTGACGCGTAATCTCCAGGCATTTTCAAAATTTCTCGAGGCAGCGGCCTTCAGCAATGGTGAACAGGTCAATTTCACGAATATCGCCAGCGAGTGTGGGGTCTACTCCAGTACGGTACGAAATTATTTTGAAATTTTGGAAGATACGCTGATCGGTCACTTTCTTCCGGTCTTTCAAAAAAGACCAAAACGCCGTGTGGTAAAATCCCCAAAATTTTATTTCTTCGATGTTGGCATCGTCAATTTTCTCCGCAAACGAGGAACGATTGAGTTTGGAAGCGAGACATTTGGAAATGCGTTTGAGCATTTCATCTATCAAGAAATCCTCGCGTATAGCCACTATTCACGGCTTCATTACCCCATGGCCTTTTGGCGGACGAGCTCCCAGATCGAAATCGATTTTATTCTGGGCGATCATGAGGTGGCGATCGAGGTGAAGGGGACCAAGCTCGCACAAAGCAAACACTTGAAAGGGCTCAAAGCCTTTCGCGATGAATATACAATTCGAAAATCAATTCTCGTCTCTCTCGATGATTCACCGCGGCTGACAGAAGGGATTCACGTGCTTCCTTGGAAAACTTTTCTGGAGCAGCTTTGGTCGGGGAAGATTATGGGGTGATAGAAATGTATGTTGCCAAGTTTGCCCAATTTAGAAAGTGGACAAATTGAATCACCAAGACAAACAAAGCATTTCCAAAAGATGACTCAGAAACCCGAAATCTACGTAAGCACAGATGTTGAAGCCGATGGGCCGATCCCGGGGATGAACTCCATGTTGAGTTTTGGATCGGCGGCTTATCTCTCAGATAAAACGCTCATCGCCACATTCACGGCGAATCTTGAGACATTTCCGGGAGCAGTGGCAGATCCCAAAACCATGGAGTGGTGGCAGCGTCAACCGGAGGCGTGGAAAGCATGTCGAGAAAATCTTCAGGCTCCTGAAAAAGCTATGAAAGATTATCTTCTGTGGCTCAAAGAACTCCCGGGGATTCCGGTGTTTGTGGGATATCCCGCTGCCTATGATTTTCTCTTTGTCTATTGGTACCTGATCCGCTTCACCGGCGAGAGTCCGTTTTCACATTCGGCACTCGACATCAAGACGCTGGCGATGGTGCTGATGAAATGCAGCTACCGAAAGGCGATCAAAAAGAATATGCCGAAGGAATGGTTCGACCCGCTGCCTCATTCACATCGGGCACTTGATGATGCCATCGAACAGGGGGCGTTGTTTTGTAATATATTGGGGAGGTTAAAGGGGATACATGTTTAAGCGAAAAGTCATCCTCATTCGTTCTCGTTCTTCGTTTAAAATTTGACTGGCGCCTGCCTGACGGCAGTCAGGCCAAATTTTTGCGCTCCATACGGGAATCTACTCTTCGGCTCTCGCCTTCGAGTACTTCCTCGACGGTCATCTTTCGAAAAACTCAAGATGACGCTCGCCTCGGTCGGAACGAGAAGCCTTGCGGCTTCGGTTCGCTTCCCTGAAAACTAAAAAAATGAGAAAGAGCAAGAAGCTCTCTCTCATTTTTTGCGCTCCCCGAGTACAGGAGCAAGTACGTCTTTGCGAATCCCTTTGCAAACGCATAGTCCCGCCGCCTTCCACGAAGAAAAAAGTCAAAGAATCCAAAGACTAACGTGGAGGTGGCCCTGTGAGCACAATTTCAGGCAAGATTTCTGAAAGAGACATCATTCGAGATCAAGTCCTTGAGGGTTGGAAAGAGATCGGGCATTTCCTGGGCCGGTATTCGGCCCGTCACGCCCGAAGGCTTTTCTACCCGCTCAAAGGCCAATTGAAGCTCAAGTATTGGTTAGGGCCACGACACCGGATAAAAATGCTCCATGAGGAAATCGAGGTATTCAAAGCTTTGATTGAAGAGGGTCGTTCTATTGGTGCGGGCTCGCAGCTTCCACAGGAAAGGATAAAATATGGAAAACTTAAGTATAAATAGTCCGAAAGTGAGAAGCTATCAAACTGGTGAGCTTGTTTTGACAGAAGAAGAGTTTCAAGAGGTAGTAGACGTCTTTCGTATCCTTCTCAAATGGGATCGAGAGCTGAATCAATCTGGTGAAAAACAAGAAACTTAAATAAATAACCTGCTGCTGCCCCCACCAATAATTTTTTTCGATATTTTGTCCTCTCCTGTCCTTCTTTGACCTCCTTAACCGATTGTAACGACATAACGAAGTCTTCAAAATCAATCTCGCGTGGATTCATAATTAAGGAGGATTCCATGCCCGCGAGTCGATTACCCCACACTCATTTTGTCGATGGCCGTCAGTTGATCAACATGGCGGCCAATAAGGTCGGTGACTTGAAACAACTCTCAGAGATCATTGGTTACGGTTACGAGTCACTTCTGGCCATTCGTAACAACGGCATGCTCAGCAGAAAACTCGAAAAGAAACTTCAAGAGTATCTCTCTGAGCAAGAGGCGGCCTAACGATGACATTTAAAGTTGAAGCAAAGTTCAACACGGCTGACCTCAATCTCTGGCTCAATTCCACCAGTAAAAAAACACTTCAAAAAATTGTCGCCAGATCGATTAACCGAATAGCCATTACTGTCAGGAAAGAAGCCCAACAAAAGATCCGCCAAAAGATCAGACTTCCAGCCAAAGAAATCAGGGATGCACTTCCGATCAGAAAGAAAGCAAATGTCTCCCAATCAATCGAGTCACAAGAAACAACGATTCACGCTAGCGCTCAAGGCATCTCGCTCAGCAAATTTGTTCCACGCCAAGTGACACACGGTGCGAGCGTCAACATTACCGGCAAGCGACAAGTCATTCGTTCGGCTTTTATTGCCCGCATGCCTAATGCTTCTCATGCTTCCGTGTTTCGTCGTGTGAAAGTCAGGCTTCCCGGAACAGCTCTTCATAGAGGCAAGAAAGGCTCCGAGCTTCCCATTGAGAAACAATCTTACAAGAGCATTGCCAGTATCTTTTCCGCCATCACCGATCAGCTGACACCTATTGCTGAAACAAGATTCAATGAAGAGTTTGCGAGAAATTTTAAACATCTTGCGGGAAGTAGATAGGCGAACCTTTACGGGTCCTCCCTCGCGCGATGAAGGTGCGGGTGGCGAAGCCGCAGAATTTCGCTAGCGACAGAGAGGAATCTGACTTGTGGAAAAATCAAATAAATCGAAGCTTCAAGAGATCATCGCTTGCAAAAAGATCGAAGTCCTAGAGCTTGAAACACTTCGAATCAACGCACGAAATGCCCGTCTCCACGACGACCACCAGATTGCTCAGCTAATGAAGAGTATCGATAAATTCGGGTTCACGGTTCCGATCCTCATTGACGAAAATAAAATGGTGATCGCCGGGCACGGTCGTCTTGAAGCTTTGAAGAGGCTTGGCCACAAGCTGGCTCCGGTCATCCTCATCAATCACTTAACTGAGAATGAAAAACGCGCCTATATCTTGGCCGACAATCAGATCCCCATGCTTGCGGATTGGGACCTCACCCTCTTAAGGGAAGAGTTGGATTTCTTAGATCAAGAAGGCTTCGAACTTGAAGACATCGGATTCGGAGATGAAGAGATAGAAAATACTTTTGCTGCAGAACTGGAAGAATATTCGCAAGGTCTGACGGATGAAAATGAAATTCCATCTCCGCAAAAACAAAAAACTCAGCTGGGTGATATCTATCAATTAGGTTCTCACCGACTCATGTGTGGCGATGCGACTAAGGCTGACCACGTAGAAAAACTCCTAGGCGATGCCAAACCTTTATTGCTGGTAACCGATCCTCCTTATGGTGTGAGCTATGAACCCGAATGGCGAAACGAAGCGGCGGAAAAAGGAAAGATTGCTTACGCTGCACGTGCCTTGGGGAAAGTTGAAAACGATGACCGCTTTGACTGGACCGAAGCTATCCATCTCTTTGGCGGAGACGTTGTTTATGTCTGGCATGCCGGCGTTTATGCTGCCCAAGTCGCCGAGAGCCTTACCCAAGCCGGTTATGAAATACGCTCGCAGATCATTTGGGCAAAACAAGGTTTAGTCATTTCCCGAGGCCACTATCACTGGCAGCATGAACCCTGTTGGTATGCGGTAAAGAAAGGAAAGACTGGCCATTGGTCGGGAGATAGAAAGCAAACAACTCTTTGGCAAATTCCGAATCGTAATCCACGCGGTGGTGAAATCGAAGATTCCAATACGGAACATAGCACCCAAAAGCCCGTTGAATGCATGCGCCGCCCAATCGTGAACAACACCAAGCGAGGAGATAGTGTTTACGATGCTTTTCTGGGCAGTGGCACCACGTTGATTGCTGCCGAAAGTACGCAGCGAGTTTGTTACGGAATGGAAATTGATCCCCGCTACTGCGACATGGCCGTCAAACGCTGGGAAGATTTTACCGGCAAAGAGGCTCAACGCTTGAGGTAGGCTATGCCTAAAAAATCTCCTGACGGGAAACTGATGTCGATGTCCTCGTATGCAAAACATCGCAAGGTATCGCTTGCAGCAGTTCAAGATGCTTTGCAGCGCGGACGAATTCATTTCAAAGATGTGAGAGGAAAATGGATCGACCCTCTGCAGGCCGATAGAGATTGGGTTCAAAATACCGATATGGCGAAGACACGAAAGCATGAGCCCGAAACCAGCCAATCCAAAAATTATGCTGCCGCCCGAGCCGCACGTGAACATTATCAGGCCCGCCTGGCAAAACTCGAATACGAAGAAAAAAGCGGAAAGCTTATTGATGCTGAGAAAGTGAAAAAGGATGCTTTTGAACTCGCGAGGCGGGTTCGGGATCACATTCTCAATATCCCCGACCGAATCAGTGCAGAATTGGTCGGCATCACGGACCAACCGACGATGCATAGCGTCCTTCTACGAGAACTCAATACTGCCCTGCAGGAACTTTGTGATCATGAGTTGTGACAACTGCTATCGAGGTGGGTTTCTCGATGGATTCAAACCCGATCCCATTCTCACAGTAAGCGAGTGGGCCGACCGCTATCGAATGCTCTCACAAAGAGCCAGCGCCGAACCCGGACCGTGGAGAACGGAACGAACCCCTTACCTCAAAGAAATCATGGACTCGCTTTCTGCAACGAGCTCCGTTCAATCGGTCACCTTCATCAAAGGCGCCCAGCTGGGAGGGACGGAGGCCGGAAGTAATTGGATTGGCTATCTCATCGATCATGCTCCAGGTCCGGTCCTCGCAGTGCAACCGACGGTCGAGATGGCCAAGAGAAATTCGAAACAGCGCATTGATCCTTTGATTCAAGAATCACCGCGCCTACACGAAAAAGTAAAATCTCCACGTTCTCGTGATTCAGGAAATACCATCCTCACCAAAGAATTTCCCGGGGGCTTGCTGGTCATGACCGGTGCCAATTCTGCTGTGGGCCTGAGATCCCTTCCCGCCCGCTACCTCTTCCTCGATGAGATTGATGCCTATCCCGGCGATGTGGACGGCGAAGGTGATCCGGTATCGCTAGCAGAAGCACGTGCGAGAACATTTGCACGTCGAAAGATTTTTAAAGTCTCCACTCCCACCATCGAAGGTCGATCTCGCATCCAATCCTTTTACGATGAATCCGATCAACGAAAATATGAAGTGCCATGCCCCCGCTGTGGCCATTATCAAGAACTCCTTTGGGAACGCATTCGATGGGACAGAGGAAACCCTCAAAGTGCTGTCTATGTTTGTGCCGGCTGTGAACAACCGATCCAGGAGCAGCATAAAACAAAAATGCTTCATACGGGACGATGGGTTGCTCAAAATCCAAGCTGCCGAAACAGGAAAAATATCGGATTTCATTTGAACAGTCTTTATTCGCCCGTCGGCTGGTTCAGCTGGGCAGATGCCGTCGAGCTTTTCGAGAAAGCCAAGGATAATCCCGATCGACTGCGAAGCTTCGTGAACACCGTTCTGGGTCAGACCTGGAAAGAAAAAGGCGATGCTCCGGAATGGCGTCGTCTCTTTGAAAGACGCGAGACCTACGAGTTCAATCAGGTACCACCCGGTGGAATATTTTTGACCGCCGGTGTGGACGTTCAAAAAGACCGTCTGGAATGCGAGATTGTCGCTTGGGGTGAAGATAAACAAAGCTGGTCCATCGATTATCGTGTCATCAATGGGGATACGAGCGAGGATCATCCTTGGACCGAAGCCTTCGGCTTCCTTAACGAACAATTTCCGTGTGAAGGTGGTGGCACGCTTTCGATCCGACTCATGGCCATCGATTCGGGTTACAATACCCAAGTTGTCTACAATCATGTGCGCAAGTATCCAATCAATCGGGTCATCGCCGTGAAAGGTTTTGATTCCCTGCAAACAATCATTGGTCCACCTTCAACGGTCGATGTTGATTCCAAGGGAAGAAAAATCCGCCGTGGGGTCAGGGTCTGGAAAGTGGGAACAAGCGTAGCAAAGACGGAACTCTATGGTTGGCTTCGCTTGGATAAACCTACAACAGAAGAAGAATCTTATCCTGCGGGCTACTGCCATTTCCCCGAATATGATGAACATTATTTTAAGATGCTGACCGCTGAGCAGCTCATCCTGCGTGTCACACGTAACGGTGGACGGCGTTTTGAATGGGAGAAAATCCGTGAAAGAAACGAAGCCTTGGATTGTCGCACGTATGCTCGTGCGGCAGCTGCCATCGTGGGGCTTGATCGGTTGAATAAAGCGCAATGGGAACATCTGAAAAGACCGATTGAAACCGAAAAACAAATTCCTCAGGATGAACGACACACGGACGATCAGGCAAAACGACGTTCCCATTTTTGGAAAAGCGATTCGTCATTCTGGTGACACTCATGCCCTTTACCCAATCACAACTCAACGCGCTTCAAGCGGCGATCGCTCAGGGAACCACTCGGGTCAAATATCAGGATCGCGAAGTGGAATACCGTTCCCTCTTAGAAATGCTTCAGCTGCTCAATATGATGAGACAGGAACTTGGCCTTGCCTCGGGCAAGATCGTCGTTAAAAAGGCTGAATTTTCCAAAGGGCTTTAACATGTCGAAACCAACTACTTTGGATCGCATGATTTCTTATTTTAATCCCAAGGCAGGTGCCGATCGCGCTCGATACCGTCTTTTGGAAGCGAATCTCCGGTCAATGGAAAAGAGGCGCTATGAGGCTGCAAGCAATAGTCGACGGACCAGTGGATGGATTGCAAACGACACGAGCTCGAATGCTGAAATAGGAACAGCGCTCCATCGTCTTCGAGCACGATCACGGGATCTTGTCCGCAATAACCCTTATGCCAACCGGGCAGTTCAGGTGATTTCTTCCAACGTTGTCGGTGCTGGTATTATTCCTCAACCCAAAAACAAAAGAATGGATGAACTTTGGAGCGCATGGGGAGACACAACACTTTGCGATTCTTTAGGTCAGCATAATTTCTATGGGATCCAGGCTCTTGCGATGAGGGAAATCGTTGAATCCGGTGAAATTTTAATCCGCCGCAAAATACTGAAGCCAAATACTGGGTCTCCTCTTCCACTTCAATTGCAAGTTTTGGAGGGAGATTTCATAAACGATACCCAAGACAGGCTTCTGGATAATGGTCATTTTATTCATCAAGGAATTGAGTTTGATCGAAGCGGCCTACGAGTTGCCTATTATCTCTATGTCCAACATCCCGGAGAAAGCCCTCTTTTAGGTACTGGTCTTGAGACCATCCGAGTTCCCGCAAGTGAAATTCTTCATATCTACCGCATTGATCGGGCTGGCCAGATTCGCGGAGTCCCGTGGGGAACTCCTACCCTTCTGAAACTGAAAGATTTTGATGAATATGAAGATGCCCAACTCATCCGGCAAAAGATTGCCGCTTGCTTTGCAGCCTTTGTGACGGAACCGGACCCGCCAAGCGATCATCATCCCGACAAATCGGGTATTGATAAAAATGTTGAGCCTGGTCTGATTTATGAACTGGCACCGGGAAAACAAATCACCTTCGGCAATCCCCCAACGATTGGCGCGGACTATGAGCCCTATGCGACCATCAATTTAAGAGCTGTCGCTACCGGATTCGGTGTCACCTACGAAGCACTCACCCAAGATTACTCCAAGGTAAATTTCTCCAGCGGTCGGATGGGACACATTGAATTCCATCGGAACATTGATCAATGGCGTTGGCTGATGTTGATCCCTGGCCTTTGCGAGGAAGTATGGAACTGGTTTGTGGAAGCTGCAGAACTTGCCAATCTCATCAGCGCAAAACGAATCAAGAAAGCAACATGGACGCCGCCCCGGCGTGAGATGATTGATCCCGTGAAGGAAACCGAAGCTCAGATCAAGGCCATTCGTGGAGGACTGAAGACGCTCTCAGAAACTATTCGTGAACAAGGTAACGATCCCGAAAAACAATTTGAAGAAATGAAGCAAGATAATGAATTGCTCGATAAATACCGATTGCAACTGGACAGTGATGCCCGGAAAATGAGCGCCAATGGCATGCAGCTCGGACAAAATGGAACACAGGATCAAAATGGAAATGTAGAATAAAAAACCCCACCGATCACGCTCATCTCGCTCATAGCGAAATTACGAGTGACCGATGGGGCAAAGCGCTCTTCGGTCTTCCACTTCTATAGTGGATGACCAGGGTGATTGATCTGGACTCCCTTCAAAGCACGCCTTGTACCTTGCGACACAAGACACTCTCCTGGTTTCCGTGAAAACCAGGACTCTGGCTTGAAGAACTTTTTACTCCACTTAAGGGAGTGCTGGGGGCGGAACCGACCGCGCGCACCGAAACCCATCATTGTTGTTGCGGTTGTCAGGGTTGTCGTTGTTGCGATTAGCCGCGCGCGCATTCCTCGCATTATTGTTGAAGGAACCGCCGCCGGTGCGATCAATCACCCTTTGGGACTCTTTTAAATGCAATCTCAGGCAAAATCAACTCTCTTAATCGCATGGTATCGGCATGTTTTGCGTGGCCAATCCAGGATTGTATAGACTGATTGATCTGCTTCCACTCAATGGTGCTTTCTCCGTAAAGAAATTGAAATTTTTTTAATTGTCTTTTGAATCGGAGGACATTTTCCCGTTTCAGGCGGCGATGTTCTGAAGAAATAATCAATCCCAAAAATGGCATCCCTTTATCCGTCGAAAAAATACGACACTTTTTTTCATGAAGCTTTAGGTGAAGCATCGCAAGATACATTTGAATGTGACATTTTATATCCCATAAAAATTGTTTGTCGTCGTGTAAAACAGAGAAGTCATCCATGTAACGCAGATAATATCGACACCCTAATTGCTCTTTCATGAAATGGTCGAAGCCGTTCAAGTAAATATTGGCAAAAAACTGGGATGTTAAATTGCCTATAGGGATACCTGTTTTGATGGAGTGATGGAGTGATGGAGTGATGGAGTGATGCAAGGACAGTGCCGTCTCTACCATATTTCTGAGAAGAATCCAAAATCTTCCTGATCAGCCAAAGAGTATCCTTGCAAGCCACTTTCTTCTCAATCAGTTCGAGCAAGACATCATGATTGATACTGGGAAAATATTGTTGGATGTCGCATTTCAAGGCGTATCGACATTTCTTGGCAAAGCTTTGAAAACGATTTATCGCAACATGGGTTCCTTTCCCTTTACGTGTTGCATAGGAATCGTAAATGAACGTGGGATCAAAAATCGGCTCAAGAATATTGTGAATGGCGTGATGTACCACCCGATCTCGATAGGGAGCAGCGCTGATGATACGCTTCTTGGGTTCAAAAATCTGGAAGTGATGGTACGTTCCAGGCTCATAGCTTTTGGTCGCTAATTGATGGTGGAGATCCCATAACTCATTCTCGAGAGAAAAATTGAATTTTGCCGTTGAATATTTGAAACGCTTATTCTTCTGCGCGAGCTGCGCAGCGCACAAGAGATTTTGAAAGGAAATAATTCTTTCATAAAGATGGTTGTGTCGTCTCATGAACAGAGTGGGTTCTTTACGCTTTTCCTTGTTGTTTGATCCAGCCGCCTAATTGCATGCCAATCTCGTTGATCATTTTGGAAATGACCTCGTAGCGATGAAGGTTGATGAGTTTCAAATCTTTGCAAAGACGAACATAATAGCGAATCTTTTCCAATTTTATATTGGCTTGTCGAAGAAGAGGAAGTTTAGCCTGTGAGTAACAGGCTTCGAGTAGAATTTCTAAGGTATCAAAGCTGGCCATTTCCAGACGTTCCCCCAACATATATCGTTGGGACTTGGGAAAGGTTGAAACAGCCGGCACCACATAAAGCAAAAAATCGTAGACCTTGGTAATAATGAGGGGAGTATTATTCATTCATGAGCACATCTCATGTTTTTTGAAAATTTTCAAAAAAATACCCCCGCTTCGCGGGGGCAAGGATAAAAGAGTAAAAGGACAAAGAGTTATTATTTAGAGTCCTGGGGGGGCAACTACCGCGCGCACCGAAACCCAACAACGCCGTAGCGGAGGTCAGGGGAGTCGTAGTAGCGAAAAGCCGCGCGCGCATCCCCCGCACTATCGTAGAAGGAACCGCCGCCGAGTTCTACAAATTGCTTATCAGGATCGGTCAATGGATTTTTTGGGTCTTTACTCGACATACGATCATAAAAACGTTCCTCATAAGCATCGCTTGTAGTCTCCCAAACATTTCCTGCCAAATCAATAATTCCAAAACTATTCGCTCGTTCAGGATGTTTTCCACAAACAGGAGCCGTTGTTCTCGCACCATTATCCCAAATAATGGCCTTATTAATTGGTGTTCCATATTCATCGGTTCCATTTGGCCCCTTTGAAGCTCTTTGTCTTTCAGCTGCCGTCATCAAACGGGCTCCTAGAGACGCACAATAGTCCACCTTCTCAGAAAGAGTCAGACCAACAACTGGGAAATCTGGCCCTTTCCTATTTTCAGAAAAATCAGGAACGGATTTTTTAGATTCCGAATTTGTTTCAATTGTAGTGCATTGGCTATCCACAAAAATTTTAGCTGCACTCTTACGCAATTGATCTAATGTTTTTTCTTGAACTGTTTGAGTGGAAGAACCTCTACTGCAACCAGAGAGTACTGCAGTTAATTGAGATCCCGCTTTGTCTAAAAATGCTTGATATTCCCCAACAGAAACTTCATGCTCTTGAAGCTGAAAAGCGGACACCGTGACAGTAACCGTCTTCCCCGTGTTTGTTGTTTCATCAGACTCACCATTTGTGGAACCCATCTGAAAGGTTCCTTCAGGAATAGGACGAAACTCATTCGAACAGCTTTTCGCTTCTCCAGCCATAAAATGCTCCTCTCTGAAATTTATCGATCATAAAAATTCCCTGGAATCATTCAACAGGGGTCTTAATACCTGATATATTATCGTCTGGATCTGGAAATTGTTGCTACCGCCAGCTCAAAAATTTTGAAGCTTATCCACGCCATAGCAAATAACCCTACGAAATCAAAAGCAGTTTTTTAGGTTCATCCAAGTAAAATTTGTCATCATAATCTTCATTTTTTCCAAAAATACCGATTGGAACCCATCTTTCCTAGCCTCAATATAGCCAGAAAATGGACACGATTGCCGAGACAATTCCAACAAATAAACTGAAAGCAAATGTGCCCATTCTCTCGTTTCGCGCAGCCTTTGAACCCTCCACAATCGATTCCGAAAAGAGAAGCGTTGTCGTCCGCTGGTCCACGGGAGCTAAAGTTTTGCGCGGTGGATTTTTTACCGAACCTTTTCATGAAGAACTCTCGCTCCACAACGAATCGGTTCGCATGGACCGTTTGCGAAGCGGTGCTCCTTTATTGAATTCTCATGCCAGTCAACATTTATCCGATCAAATCGGGGTGGTTGAAGACGCCTGGCTCCAAGATGGGGCTGGCTATGCCCGCGTGCGATTCAGCGGCAGGCAAGATGCCGGTCCCATCTTCCAGGATGTCAAAGATGGCATCGTTCGGAATGTTTCAGTCGGGTATCGCGTCTATAAATATAAGGATGTGAGCCAGGAGGGAGATCCCGTCAAAACACTCCGAGCTGTGGATTGGGAACCGATGGAAATTTCGCTCGTGCCTATCGGAGCCGACGCCGGTGCCAACATCAGATCCTTCGACAGGCTCAGGACGGAGTCTGAAAAAGAAAATGTGAACGAATGCGAAATTGAAGTTCGCGCTCAAACCAAAAGAATTGAGGAGAGTATGATGCACATCGATATCGAGACAATTAAAAAAGAGACGTTAGAAGCAGAGCGTAAAAGGATTTCTGAAATCACCACATTAGTCCGAAAATTTAATCTCGATGAGGCGTTTTCGGCATCGCTCATCGATCAAACTGTGTCTGTTGAAGAAGCCCGTTCCCAAATTTTAAATAAGCTGGCTGAGCGCACTGAAAAAGAGGGAAACATTCGAAACCATGTGGATGTTCATGTGACCCGTGATGAAGCGGATACCCGCCGTTCTGGCATGATCGAATCCTTACTTCATCGATATGATCCAAAAACGAATAAGATCAGCGAGAAAGGGACTCCTTACATTGGCATGAGCCTTCTTCGCTTAGCTGAAGAAGTCCTCGTACGAAATCATATTTCTATCCGTGGCTTGACCAAGTCCGATATTGCTCAGCGCGCTTTTCTCTCTACCAGTGATTTCCCAGCTGTTCTTGCGAATGTTGCAAATAAAACCTTGAGGCAGGCGTATGAGCTCGCACCTCAAACATTCCGTCCTTTTGTACGACAAGTCTTTCTTCCGGATTTCAAGGAAGTTTCTCGTATTCAATTAAGCGAAGCCCCCAAGTTGGAGAAAGTGAACCAGTCAGGAGAATTTAAATATGGGGTTTTGAGTGATGCGGCTGAGAAATACAGCCTAGGAACGTTTGGAAAAATCATCGCCATCAACCGCCAGGTGGTGATCAATGATGACCTGGAAGCCTTCACCAGAATTCCCGCCCTGCACGGAAGAGCTGCCGCTGATCTTGAAAGTGATCTGGTCTATGCGGTCTTCATGGCGAATGCCGTATTGGCCGATGGTATTCCGCTTTTTCATGCCACGCATACGAACTTGGGAACTCCAGGTGCGATCAGTGAAGTGACGTTGGGTGAAGGCCGCAAGCTCATGAGAAGACAATCCGGCCTTCAAAGAGGAAGAGACAAACAACTCCTGAATATTCAAGCTCGCTACTTGATCGTTCCTGCAGCACTGGAAACGTTAGCTCAAAAACAATTGGCAGCGATTATCCCGAACAGTTCTACGGAGGTAAATCCTTTTTCAGGACTCTATACCTTGATTGCGGAACCGAGACTCGATGATCACTCCGCTACCGCTTGGTATTTGGCTGCGGATCCTGCACAGATTGACACCATTGAGATCGCCTACCTGCAAGGACAAGCCGGTGTCTATACGGAAAACCGACAAGGTTTTGAAATTGACGGCCTTGAGATTAAAGCTCGTTTGGATTGCGCGGTGAAGGCGATCGACCATCGAGGTCTTTTGAAGAACGCAGGATAAACATAAGGAGAATTGATTATGAAAAACTTTATTCAACCGGGGAATACCATCACCGTTGTTTCTCCCGCCATCATCTCGAGTGGCGACGGTGTGCTCATCCAGAACCTCTTTGGGGTAGCCGCCTATGATGCCATCAAGAAGGATCCTTTAGAGCTTGTGCTCGAAGGAGTCTTTTTCCTTCCCAAAGCCGGTATTCCTATTGCCCAAGGAGCACGGGTGTATTGGGACAACAATCTCGCCCATGTCACTACCGTGGCCCAAGGCAACACGTTGATCGGCGTTGCAACGGCAGATACCCTTCTCGCAGAGACTAGCGTGGAGGTTCGGTTAAACGGAGCTTTCTAAGGAGAAGAAATGACCTGGTTGGAAACAACCGGATTTGTGCTGGGACATTGTCTGACAACGTTCGGCGAGGATATAACGTATACCCCAAAGGGGGGCGCGCCCGTCGTCATGATCGGTATCTTTGATGATTTCTACGAGAGTGTTGATCCCAATACCGGTGCCATCATCACTTCCCAGCAACCGATCGTGGGTATTCGAGATTTGGATTTAGGTCAGACGCCACGACAAGACGATCGGGTTTTCGTGAGAGGAATTTTGTATCGCGTGAAGGAAGTGCAAACAGACGGGCAAGGTGGAAGTAAGCTCTACCTCCACAAGGTGTAGCTCATGCATCAGAGAAAACAAATTCGGGATAAAATTGTTTCACTGCTGATGGGAAAAACGGATGCAGGAAATAATATCTTTCCCTCAAGAGTGAGACCACTTGAAGAGCAGAGCCTTTCAAGCATTCAGGTGTATGCCAATTCAGAGAGTTCTGAAATCTGGCAGGAAGCGCCTCGGGAGTATGAACGAAAACTCTCCCTTTCGATTCAGATTACGGCAAAAGCGGATGAAGGCCTCGAGAACACACTGGATATCATTGCAGAACAGGTCGAAGACTTGTTGAGACAAGACCATACGCTGGGAGAATTATGTCGCGACGTTATTCTGACAGGAACCGAACTGACCATTCACGAAAATGGTGATACTCTGATTGGCTCCTGCAACATCACCTACGATATTCTTTACTACACACTGGCTGTGGCCGATCGGATTCCTGAGAATGGATACAATGATCTCCATGAAATGGACATCACTTGGCATGGACCCCAAAGCCCGTCGGGACAAGAGGATGCCCGAGATGTGCTCGACTTAAGATAAGGAAATATGGAAACAAAAACTTTAAAACCGACTGGTGATGCAAAAATAAGGGACCCACAAACCAAAGAATATTTACCCGAAGAAGGGCGACTCGTTGAAATGACTTCCTATTGGAATCGGCGGATTCAGGATGGAACTGTCATGATCGTTCCTGATCAAAATGCCATCTTGAAGAGTGAAAAACCTCAGAAAAAAGGGAGTGACGCATGAGCATTTCATTCAACCAAATTCCCAATGATCGTCGCGTTCCCTTTGTCTATATTGAGTTTGATAACAGTCGCGCTGTGACCGGACCTCAAACTCAACCTTACAAAATTCTGCACATCGGCCAAAGAATTGCTACCGGGACCAAACCGGCTTTAATTCCTGTCCAAGTGACAAGCCTCGACCAGGCCTCGAGCTATTTTGGCGCCGGTTCGGTGTTGCACAAGATGCTCCAAGGTCATTTTGAGAACAATACATCGACTGAGATCTGGGTCCTCCCCTTGGATGATGTTTCCGCTTCGGTAAAGGCTTCAGGACAATTCACTGTGGGAGGTATGGCAACAGAATCGGGTATTCTTTCGGTCTATATTGGAGGGCAAAGGATTCAATCTGCAGTGACGTTGGGCAACACCGCAGTACAAGTGGCTACCATCTTAAAAGCAGCACTTGATGCAGCAACAGATTCGTCTGTGACAGCAACGCTTGCAAACGCAACGGTCACCGTCACCGCAAAGAACGGCGGCGAAATCGGAAACTTTATCGACCTTCGGCACAGCTACTACGATGGTGAAAAAATCCCTGCGGGACTTACCTTGACGATGACGCCGATGGCCTCCGGAGCAGGAAATCCGGATGTGAATCCAGCCTTCACGGCCATTGGTTCCGAACAATATAACGTAATCGTCGTCCCTTATACCGATCAAGCGAATCTCACGAAAATTGATACGGAACTTTCCCATCGCTGGGGACCGATCACTCAAGATGATGGGATTGCGATTGCTGTTTCAAATATTGCCTATGCGAACCTGGTGAGCCTTGGAAATGCTCAAAACTCACCGCACCTTTCCATTGTTGAAGCTTTCAAACATCCCACGCTTCCGTGGCAGATTGCCGGAGCCGTCGGAGCCGTGGTTGCCTCTTATGGTTCCATTGATCCCGCCAGACCCTTCCAGACATTGCCCTTGAACGGGATTCTTTCTCCGCAAGTAGGTGAACGACTCACCCATGATGAAAGGAATCTCCTTCTCTATGATGGAATCTCCACTCTGTATGCGGACACGGGCGGCAAGGTCCGCATTGAACGGATGATTACCACCTACAAGACTAACGCCTTCGGAGCTGCAGATAGCTCCTATCTGGATGTCAATACGATCCTGACGCTTTCGTATCTTCGCTATGATTTAAGGAACTATATTTTACGAAAATATCCGCGCCATAAAATTGCAAACGACGGGACACGCTTTGGTCCAGGACAGGCAATCGTCACTCCAAAACTCATGAAGGCAGAAATCATTGCCAAATTCAGGGAATGGGAAGGCATCGGGCTCGTCGAAGATATCTCGCAATTCAAGAATGATCTCATTGTCGAAAGGCATGCATCCGATCCGAATCGTTTGGATGTCATGATGCCGCCGAATTTAGTGAATCAATTAATCGTGACAGCAGCACAGATTGGATTTGTTTTATGACCGAAGGAAATCCCCTTGTGGGATAGGAGACTTCAATGGCTCAACGACGTGCAGGGATTATTTTTTTAAAAATTGATGGAGCGCAGTTCGACGCCAAAGGCAATTTCACCTACGGCATGGGAAAACCCATGCGCGAGTCGATCATGGGATCTGATGGGTTCCACGGCTATAAAGAGATGCCTCAAGCAGCCTTTATCGAAGGTGAGATTACCGACAGCAAGGATCTCGATATTGATACGTTGGCTTCCGTCACCGATTCTACCATCACGCTAGAACTCGCGAACGGAAAAGTGGTCACGTTGCGGAATGCATTTATCACCAACAAAGACGGCCTTTCTGGTCAGACCGAAGAAGGAAATATTCCGGTCCGCTTCGAAGGCGCCAGTGCCGAGGAGGTCAAGTGAAAGAGTCCATTCAGGAAATAAAACTTTCAGAACCACTTCAGTTCGGAACGGAAAGAATCGAAACGCTTACCTTCCGAAAAGCCAAGGCAAAAGATTTTCGAGAGATGCCCATCACTCCAAATGTTGGTGATCTTTTAAATGTAGCAGCCAAGCTGACTGCACAGCCTTACTCCGTCATCGATATGCTTTCTCCCAAAGATATGGCGGAGGTCATGAAAATCCTGGGGGAGCTTATGGGCGATGGCCCCGAGACTGGCGTCAAGCTCTAGGAGCCCTCGCGTATCATTTCCATTTTCAACCCTCGGAACTCTGGGAGATGGAGATCCAGGAAATTACTTTCTGGATGCAACGACTCATGGAGATGAATGCGCGTGGCCACTGAATCTTTCAAATTAGCCCTCGTCATCAAAGCCTTTGATCAGGTCACCGCTCCGCTGAAAAAAATCAATGACTCCTTAGAGAAACTCCAAGTTCCTTTGCGGCGCATTCATAATTCATTCAGAGGGCTCACCCAAGCCGCTGGCTTTGAGAAATTAAGTTCGTCCTTTGGCAGAGTGGGACAAGCCATTGGAGATCTTGGTTCAAGTCTTTGGTCGGTGGGGAAAAAGTTCGCTCTCTTTGGTGGACTCACGGGTGTTGCTCTGGGCAAACTTATCCATGACAATGTTGAGGCTGCAAGTAAGCTCCATGACCTTTCGATCACAACAGGTGTCGGTGTGGAGGCCCTTCAAACCCTTGGCTATGCGTTTGAGCAATCAGGAGGAAGTGCTGAAGGGTTCCAAACCGCTCTCATCAAATTCGGAAAGAATTTCGGGAGTTTGAAACTCGGAAAAGGTCCGCTCGCGGAATTACTGAAAGCCACAAATCCTCAACTCCTTGGGTCTTTAAAGAACATGAAGAGCGTCGAAGAAGCTTTTAGGCTCATGATTCAGGCCGCAGGCCATGCAAAGAGCGACGCAACGAGGATCTCTCTTGCCGCTACTCTCTTCGGGAAAGACACGGAGTCTGTCACGGCCTTCACCAATCTTGCCAAAGCGGGAATTGAGGAACTTACAAAGCTGGAGCAAGAAACCCCTGGTGTTGTTTCGAGTGAACAGATTGATCGTGCCGAGAGCTTTGGTGACCTGCTGCGCAGGCTTTCATTACAGTTCAACGCAATGGTGAAGCCGATTGTCATGTCTGTGATCCCCGCATTGGATCAGTTGGGACGGAGATTCGCGGATTTTCTCCAGGGGAAAGAAAACGATGTCCGTAAATGGGCGGAAGACTTCGGAGAAAAATTGCCGGCCCGTCTTCAGGTCCTTTCAGAAGCTCTCAGCGGCTTTTGGAAAGCCTTACAGCCGGTGAGAAGTTTTCTAAAATTTATTGCCGAAGATTCAACACGCCTCGAAATTGCTCTTGGTGTTCTCGCAGCCATTATTTTGGGGCCAGTGATTGCATCGATCTACTCATTGGGAACTGCGTTGGTGGGTTTGGGTATTGCCCTCGTGACGACACCGATCGGTCTCTTTGCACTCGCCTTAACAGCGATTATTGCCGTCGGCTGGCTGGTGGTAAAAAATTGGGAAAGGATCAAAGAGTTTTTCGTAACGCTGTGGAATTCGCCTGCTGGCGCTGTTTTTAAATTGGTCTCACCTCTTGGCTGGCTGATTCAAGCAGGAATTTCTTTGGTGCAACACTGGCAAGAAGTAAAAATATTTTTCCTCAAACTCTGGAACTCCCCTGCAAAAGCCGTGTTGGTCATGATGTCTCCGATTTTAATGCTCATCGATCTGGCAAAACTCTTGGTCGAACACTGGGAAAAGGTGAAGAAGACTATTGCTGAAACGGTAAACCTTCTCTTTGGATTCAAAGGCTTAAAAAGCTGGAAGCATTTTTTCGGGTTTGGCGAGCAAGAGCCGGTAAAAGGTTTTAAGGGATTTTTTGCTGAGGAATCGAAACAGCCACAAAATCCTTTTGCTTTTCTCAATGTCCCGGAAAATGTGGAACCACTGATACCGCAAACATCACCACTTCAAACTTTGAGCGGTGAACAGCATCCGCAAGTGACAACACAAAATGCACACGTAACCGTCAAATTTGAGAATCTTCCCAAAGGAACTCGAGTTGCAACGGAGAAAAACCAAAACCTCCCGCTCAACTTGAACTTGGGCTATTCAATGGTGGGGGATTAAATGGGATGGAAAGAACAACTTCGGAAAGCTTCTTTCAGGGGGATTCCCTTCTTCGTGGATGCCTCATCATCCGATTTTGGCCGGAGAAATATCCTGCATGAATACCCCTTACGAGACACACCATATTCGGAAGACCTTGGTCGTAAAGCCCGGCAATTCATGGTTGAAGCCTATGTCCTGGGCGATGATTATCTCGGAAAACGGGACGCCTTGATTGCTGTTTGTGAAAGACCTGGCCAAGGTCAGTTGATTCATCCTTATTACGGACAAAAACTTGTCGCCGTCATCGCATGCCGGGTGGAAGAAAGAGTCCTAGAAGGAAGGCTTGCCCGATTTTCCATGACCTTTGCGGAAGCTGGTGAACGAATTTTTCCGGCGTCCAGGAAGGACGCTTTTTCGCGCCTTATTTCTGCCAAAGACAATCTGCTCTCCAAAGCACAAGTGGGATTCGAAAGAAGTTATCAAACACTTGGGTTTCCTCAATTCGTTCTCAATACGATGAAGGATACCGTGAGAGTGTTTTCCAACACCTTGATTGGTATCAAAGGGTCTCTCGAAGGAGGGTTTGCCGAGTTTTATTATGCCGCAAGGCAAATTGCAGAGGACATCGACAGACTTACACCTGATGCTACAAAACTCGCTCCGGCAATTGTGAGCAGCATCGAAAGGACCAATCATATCTCCGATGATCCCAAAGAAGTCATCACTGCCTACACCGTGTTGATGAATGTTCAACGACAAATACCGGTGATTCCTGCCACGATGACAACATTTGGATCAACACCGAGTCGCATGCAGGAAAGGAATAACGTGGAAGCGTTTGTCAATCTGGTCAAGCGTATAGCAGTTGCACAAGCAGCGCCTGTTGTTGCGGAAAATGCATACTCCACCTTGCAAGATGCACTTTCTGCGAGAGATAAAATTCTTACGGTGGTTGATCAACAGATGGGAGTTGCCGCTAATGATGATGACACCTACCAAGCATTGCATGATCTCCGTAAAACATTAAGCGAGGCTCTTCCGCCTCCGGATAAAGACCTGCCAAGCATTGTGCGGTACGAAAATAGTCAGACAAGACCCTCGCTTGTTCTTGCCTATGATCTTTACGAAAAACTGGGATTGGAGACCGACATCATTCAAAGAAATCAAATCGAACATCCTGGCTTTGTTCCGGGTGGTGTCGCTTTGGAGGTAATCCGTGACTCCTGATGTTGCTCTTTTTGTGAATGGGCAGAAGTACGAAGGATGGACAGAGGCCTCGATCAAGCGTTCGGTGAAAGCCATCTCAGGTGAGTTTACCCTCTCTATCACCGATAACTGGAATGGATCAGGGTCGGTCTTTTTTATCCGTATCGGCGATGAAGCGCAGGTCAAAATTGGAGATGAAGTCCTCGTCACCGGATTTGTGGAGGAGATTCAAAACTCCATCGACGCAAAGAGCCACACGATCACTGTTTCCGGACGCGATAAGACCGGAGACCTGGTTGATTGTTCCGCGATCTATAAGAGTGGCGAAATCAAAAATGCGGACCTGGTAAAAATCGCTCAACTTTTAATCGAACCTTTTGGCTTGGCTGTTCATGCGGAAACCGATGTGGGAGCAGCATTTTCAAGTTTTGTCGTCAAAACGGGTGAGACCGTCTTCGAATCTTTGGAGCGAGCCGCAAGGCTTCGTGGTGTCATCCTCTCCAGTGATGGTTTTGGCAATCTACTCATGACAAAGATCGGGAAAAATCGAGCGCAGACTTCTCTTATCGAAGGGCAGAATATCAAACAGGCAAGCATCACCCTCGACACGAAAGAAAGATATTCGAAATACGTTATCAAATCCCAGATGAAGGGAACCGATACCGTTCATGGGAAACATGTCTCTCAAGTAAAAGCGAATGGTGATGATCCTGTCATCAAGCGATACCGACCTTTGATTGTGATTGCAGAACAGCAGGCGAATACCGCTGAAACGAGGATCAGGGCTCAATGGGAAGCGGCTGTTCGGGCTGCAAACTCCTCAAAGATAAGCGTGACGGTCCAAGGTTTTGAACAAAGAGAGGGCGCAGCCCTTTGGCATGTGAATGATCTGGTTTATTTTGAATCTCAAACCTTGGGCCTTAGCCAAGAATTTTTGATCGCGGATATAGAGATGAAGATATCAGCATCTGCCGGTCGTGAAACAACCATGACCTTGCAAAAGCCAGATGCCTTCATCCCGAAGCCCGAAGTAGAGAAAAACCATGATCCCGTAAGTCACTATACGGATTTTGAGCTATGAAAGAGATTCGCAAATTTCTTGATCCCTTGAAACGCCGTATTCTTCTCTCTATCTCAAGAGCAGTGGTTGAAACCATCAAGGACGATGAAGGGATCCAAAAGATTCAGGCCAGTTTGCTTGCCGATGAAGTGCAGGACAACATGGAACGATTTCAGAATTATGGATTTACCTCTCACCCTCCAAAAGATTCTGAGGGAGTTGCTGTCTTTCCCGGAGGCGATCGTTCTCATGGACTCTTGATCGCTGTCGATAACCGTAAATACAGGCTTAAAGGGCTTCAAGGTGGCGAAGTCGCTGTGTATACGGATGAGGGCGATTCCATCATCCTCAAGCGAAACCATCACATCGAAGTGAATACTCAGCGGCTTACCATTCATGCAACAAATGCCGTTCAGATCAACACCCCACTGGTTACCTTCAACACGAGTGTTCAGATTGATGGGATGTTAACCGTGAATGGGAATATCATGAGTAGCGTGCACATCTCTGACAGCATCGGAACAATGGGCGCCATAAGAAATATCTTCAATCAGCATCAACATCAGGAACACGGTGACGGTGGAGGCATCACGGATCCGCCGAATCCGCAAATGTAGAGGTAACAGCAATGTCCGACATCAGACTCGAACCTAGCGAAGGACTCTCCTTTGATCTTGCGATGGAGAAGAATGATCTTGCCTTGGATGACACCTTGAAAACGGCAGTGGTCATCAGTCTGTTCACGGATCGTCGTGTGAGCCTTGATGAATTACCTGAAGGCGACCGAGACCGTCGAGGCTGGTGGGCTGATGCCCTGAATGAAGATGATGATCACATCGGCTCTAAACTTTGGACTTTGAAACGTGAGAAAATTACTCCAGAAATACTGGATCGTTTTAAACATTTCTGTGAAGAAGCCCTCCAATGGCTGATCAACGATCGCATTGCTGAGAGCGTCGTCGTGTTCGTCGAAAGATCAGGCCTGGCACAAATATCGATTGGAATAGAGATCAAACGTCCCCAAAATGATCGCATAAAATATCGTTACAGTCTCATCTGGGGAAAGCATGGGATTCAATAGACCAACGCTACAGGATATCAATGATCGGATTCAAACCGATTTTCAAACAAGACTGTCCACGGCAGGTGCTTTTTTAAGACGCTCGGTTATTCTTGTTCTTGGACGTGTATTGGCCGGCGCTTCTCACTTACTTCACGGCCACTTGGATTTCATTTCAAATCAAGTCCTCCCGGATACTGCCGTAAAATCTTATCTCGAACGATGGGCTTCCATCTGGGGGATTCGGAAAAAACCCGCCACCTTTGCACGTGGAGGAATGACCCTTACCGGCACGAATGGCAGCCTCATCCCAGCGAGAACTCTTTTTGTTCGGAATGATGGCGCCGAATATGAATCCCAAGCCGATGCAACGATTGCGAATGGGTCCGTCACTATCGCTATTCAGGCACTTCAACCCGGATCCAATGGCGAAGCAGCTTTTGGCGTGGAACTGACACTTCTTTCTCCGATTGCGGGAGTCAACTCTACGGGACTGGTGAATATGGGAGGTTTGAGTGGAGGAAATGATGAAGAAACCCCAGAAGAATTAAGAAATCGACTCCTGGAACGTATTCAACAACCGCCGCTCGGAGGCGCTGATCAGGATTACCGATTCTGGGCCAAAAGTGTTCCGGGTGTGACTCGTGTCTGGGTCTACGAAGAATATTTAGGACCAGGAACTGTGGGAATTACCTTCGTCAGAGATAATGACAATCCTATCATCCCTGATGCCACAGAAGTTCAGGAAGTTGCCGATTACATCGAAACGGTTCGTCCCGTGACAGCCCATGTCACCGTCTTTGCGCCCATTCCGGATCCCATCCATTTCACGATTTCGATATTTCCCGATACCCCGGAAATTCGAAGGGATGTCACTGCAGAATTGGCGGACATGATTTACCGAGAAGCACAGCCGGGAGGCACCGTCATTTTAAGTCACATGAACGAAGCCATCTCCATTGCCAAAGGAGAAGTGGATCATACGTTACATTTTCCCGTCGCTGACGTTGTAAGTTCCATCGGCCATCTTCCACAAATGGGGACCATCACATGGGTTTAGAGCTTCAAGATTATCGAAATGAACTGGTTCACCTTCTCCCAAAAGGATTGGCTTGGGATTTTGGTAAAGACGCCGTTTTCGATAAACTGCTCACGGCCATTGCCAATGAGTTTTTGCGAATTGGGAATCGTTCTCAAGACCTTTTGAATGAAGCCGATCCGCGCACAACTTACGAAATGCTGGAAGATTGGGAAAGAATGGCAGGACTTCCGGATCAATGCACTGGGCTCGCAAGCACACTTCAAGAAAGACGCGATCGGCTCGTCTCAAAACTTGTTCAACGGGGAAACCAGAGCCTCCAGTTCTTCAGGAATCTGGGCCTGCTCTTAGGCTATAACCTCCAAATCGAGGAATATGATCAGTTTCATGTTGGAGATCCCGTGGGAGGCCCGCTGTACGGGGTAGAATGGATGCATGCCTTTGGCATGATTGCTCCGCTGCAGACGATCAGACCCTTTCGCGTGAACAGCCATACGGTGGGCGAAAGATTGGTGGAATTCGGAGACGATGTTTTGGAATGCGTGATCAACAAAGCAAAGCCATCCCATTCAGTGGCGCTGTTTCTTTATCACTGAGGAGAACAAATGTTTCGGATTGATTCACAAGGAGCTGTTCCTTCTCTTCCTGGACCCGAGCCGGCTGGCTCAACAGCAGGCTATTTTTTCAAGGGAAATCCGGCCGTCGGTCAGAAGGCGACGGTTGTCTCTGCGGATTGGGCCAATGCCATCCAGGAAGAGATTTGCTATCTGATTGAGCAGGCAGGCCTCCAACTCAACCAGCAAACAAAAATCGATCATACGCAATTACGACAAGCGGTTGCGGCAATGATCGGAGCCATAACTCCGGCGTTTCATACGCATGACACCGGCGATATTGTCAGTGGTACGTTTGCGGATGCACGCATTGCTGCCTCGAACATTCTTCAATATCAAGCGCTCCTCATGTTGGATGCGTTGCAAATTGTCTCAGGGCAATTTGCCGATGCACGGGTTTCGCAAAGCAGTGTGATTCAACATCAGGGAGCCATTGATCACCATCAGATCGGCAACCGTGGAAGCTATACGCATCCGCAAATCGATGTCCATATCAATGATCGCAGCAACCCTCACGGAGTCACCCTTGGTCAAATTGGAGGAACAACCGACCACGGCTCGCTGGGAGGGTTAGGAGACGACGATCATCCTCAATATGTCCATCTCAATAAATCCGGACAAATGTTACGGCAGAATCTGACGGTGGCACCTGGCATCAGAATCGACAACGTAGATCTCAGTATCCACACGCATCCTCTTTCGCTGAATAGCAGCACCATTCATAACGGCAGGCAAACGCGCAACATTTCCATTACCGATGTGAGAACGATTGGTGGTTTTACCTCATCCGATCACGCTACCTGTGCCATCGTCATGATTGACATGACCCAAGGAGGTGGCGGCTTTGATGGTGATAATCGTGCCTTCATCGGCGGCACGTCAGATGTTTCTTTTGGTGGAAGGCCGTTTCGCTCCCCAGGCCAGCCACGTTTCAACAACGGTACGAATAATTGGGAGTTCAAGATTGAGCAGTCCGCGGGAAATGAAGATGTGGTCTGTGGTTACCAATATGCCGTCATGGAATGCACTGATAACACAGGAGGACCGAACTAATGGCAAAGTACATCTATTTTTATGACAAGGTCACCCAACACATCATCGGGATGAATTCACACGCGGAAAAAGATCCCAAGAGTTCAGGAGGTATGAAAGAGGCTGATGCGGATATCACCTCTGTGTGGGAGGATATTCGTACAGGCAGGATGTGGCCGTTTCTTTTGGAAAAAATCACCGACAAAAATCCAGATAATTTTGGATTTATTCAGGCTGATGAAACACCCAAGGCTTACAATGAATATGAACCCCACCATCTGTCTGGATCTTTGTATCTCAAACGCCGCCCTTATCTCTGTCTCAAAATGAAGCCGAGTCCTAAGATCATGAAGGAAATCGAGCATGACGACTCCTGCTTCTACGAGGTCAACACCGATGGAGGCGTGATATTGGATATGGAAGTCTGCGTGAAGCATACACATCAGCATGTTGAAAAGCATGCTGAAGACAAAAATATAAAAGGAATCAATGGCAGCCTTCTTGCCGAAGTCACTTTAGGACGCATGAATCCTCGCGATGGGAACATCGAAATGAAAAACAGCAAAGCACAGTTCCAATGGATCCTCCCAGACATCACCAGCAAAGAACCGGCCCGGTGTTATGTGAAAGATCCTCAGGGGAAAATCCTCATCTCCAAAAGTCTTCGTGTGAAGTGTTGTTAATATGAAAAGCAGCGATTGGAAATTCTGGTTTGCGATTATAGGTGCGCTGCTCACCGCCTCCGGGATGTTTTGGAATCTTAAGGTGGATCTCACACGCACCCAAGTGGAAGTGGAGCACATCAAGCAGGATGTGGCTTACATAAAAAACCTCATGGAGAGACGCTACGCTTTTGAAAATTAACGAAAGGAATATTCATGGATCAAAGCATGCTGGAGCGCTGCACCAATTACTTCGTGCACGGCGGACCTACCGAATGGATTGGGGGTGGGCTGACAGTTGCTTTCTTGCTTCTAACCACCTTCACCAAAATAAATATCCCCGGCCTTCTTTGGGCTATTGCGCGTCAAATCATGGGACTAAAATCGCAAAGGAACGGTCGTTTGCGCAGGTTATAAGAGAAGTGGATTTCTGCATGTTTTCAAGCTAGGCTGGCCACCCCGTTAAATTAAAAGGATACGCATGGCCCTAGCAAAGCGGAAACGAAACATTTTTGATCCAAAATCCAAAGAGCCCTATAAACTCAGTCGTTCTCGTTTGGAGAATTTCTTACGCTGCCCGCGCTGTTTCTATCTCGATCGTCGTTTAGGAATAGACAAGCCCTCCTCACCACCGTTCAATCTCAATATTGCCGTGGATGCTCTTTTGAAAAAAGAATTTGATGTTTACCGCACCAATGGGGAACCACATCCTTTGATGAAACAAAACGGTGTGGATGCCGTTCCATTCCAGCACAAGGATCTCGATATCTGGCGCGAGAATTTCAAGGGCCTCGGACACCACCATAAGCCGACCAATTTCATTATCACCGGAGCCATCGACGATCTCTGGGTCAATCCCGCCGGTCAATTGATCGTCGTCGATTACAAGGCTACCAGCAAGGATGGCGAAATCAGTCTCGATGACGAATGGAAAGACGGTTACAAGCGGCAAATGGAGATCTATCAGTGGATTCTTCGGGGAATGGGATACGACGTGCTGGACACGGGATATTTCGTTTACGCGAATGGTCGAAAAGATTTGGATGGGTTTAACGCCACGCTTTGTTTTCATATCCAGTTGATCAGCTATAAAGGGAATTGCCAATGGGTGGAGAAGGCGGTGCAGGATGCGTGGGCGTGTCTTTCATCCGACATGATGCCGTCGTGTCAGGATGAATGCGAGTTTTGTACCTATCGGAAACTGATGCGCGATGTCGAAAATTAGATTTCTCATTCTGGCAATTGCTTCTCTCTGGTGCCTCAGTCTTCATGCCGAAGACGGAAAACCTTCATTCGTTTACAAAGCGGTATCGGTGCTGGATGGCGATACTTTCATCGGGACCGAGGGCAACGTGACATTCCGCGTTCGGATCGCCGCTATGGACGCTCCCGAAAAAGGCCAGCCGTATTCCAAAATGGCCACCTCCCGTTTGAAACAGATCCTCATGTCCGGAAGCGTGATCATTAAGCCCGTAGGCAAAGGCTATGACCGATACGGGAGAGTTTTGGGAGCGGTTTTCGTCGGGAAAGAGGATGTCGCACTCACGATGATTCAGGAAGGCTTGGCAACTTACTATAGACCGTTTTGTCGGGATTATCCGGAAAACAAAAACAAATACAATTACGATCCCACAATTTACCTGAAGGTGGAAAAACAATCCCGAGAGATCGGACAGAATATCTGGTCGCTTCCTGATATGGAATTGCCGTGCAAATTTAGGCACAAAAAATGACTAATTTTTTATTTTTTCTATCTAGTGGCCACGGTTCTCCAGACTCTAAAGCAGTATGACGTGGTTCACCAGCTGGCTTTCCTATTGTTTGGGCTATCGTCCGTCAAATCATAGAACTAAAGTCGCAAAAAAATCGCCAAATTTCTCGATGATCTTAAAACTTTTACCTTTCTTGACATTAACCACATTAAATAATACGCTAATATGCGTATCTAGGAGGAGCCAACATGTCTTTTGGAAAAGTTATTGCAGAAGCTAGAAAGAAAAAAATGCTAAGCCAAAAGGAGTTGGCCTTAAAAATCACCAAGGCTGAAGATGGCAAACCCATATCTGCTCAGTATCTTAACGATATTGAGCATGAGCGACGTAACCCTGATTCAGATCATCTGATTGAACAATTTGCTAGAGTTCTCAATATAGATGCGGATGTTCTCTATTTCCATGCAAGAAAAATTCCACACGACATGCTCAAGACAATAGCATCTGAAAAAGATGTAAAAGCCGCATTTCAAGCTTTCAGAAAAAAAATCAAAGGATAATGAATGGTGCGATATATCAAGGATAAGACAGGGCGCTTTGATACAAGACCCTATTATGAACCAGAAGAGCTCGATTCGGAATGCGAAAAAATTATTACCGATCTGATGACCGCAAAATTTGGTGGAATGAAGTTGCCTATCCCTACTGATGCTCTGACAGTGCTTATTGAACAAGATGTAGAAAACTTGGATATTTATGCAGACTTATCTTCTCTTGGAGATTCAGTAGAAGGGGTAACTGACTTCTTTTCTGGTAAAAAACCCAAGGTTCGAATCAGTGATAGTCTTTCTGGGGCTAGCAATCTTGAAAACAGATTCAGGACCACCCTTACACATGAATACGGCCATGTAAAATTTCACAATTATCTATTCAGTATGGAAAAATCATTTAGTCTTTTCCCCGATGCCAATGAACAAAAAACTCACCATTGTAAACGCGATACAATTGTTAATGCCAGCCGTGCAGACTGGATGGAGTGGCAAGCTGGATATGTTTGCGGGTCTATTTTGATGCCTCATACGCGAATCAAGAATGCAGTCATTGATTTTAGAAGCCAACGCTCATCATCTTTGGATCTTGCTCTGGGGGAAACTAACACGCATACTCTCATCAACCAAATTGCCAGCACCTTTAGAGTTTCAGAGGAAGCAGCTAAGATTCGCCTGCTGAAACTCACCTATATCACTGATCAGAAAGATTCAGTTCCCCTGCTTAAATAATTCTTGACACTCGGCCTCCCCTTTAATACGCTAATAAGCATATCAGCGGATATGTTATTCGCTTGCAACGCTAGACGGGAGTACAAAATGTCAAAAAAACCACAAAACCACGGGAAGGGATGGGCTCCAAAACAGGAGCAACAATTGAAGCAACTCGCAAGGCAAAATACCCCAACGCGGGTCATCGGACTTAAACTTGGACGGACGCCGGAATCAATTTACGCAAAGGCCAGTGAGAAGGATATTTCGCTGAAACCAACAAACCAGTCACCTTACAATCGCCGAAAAAAATAACGGCCAGTTTAGTTCGATATGGCGCTAAAATTTGGTGAGGTTTAGTTGTCGTGAAACACGGGTGGTGGATTTTTATATGGCTTTCAGTTAGTTCATCCATCAGAAGGGAAGTATAAAGTGCTTGTAAGACTGACACGAAATATTTTTGATCCAAAGTTCAAGATCCTGACTCATTCAAGGGCACCCCTTCAGTGTCGCCAATGGCTCCAAACTAATAAGAAAGAAAGATTTCTCTCAACTGTCGCTTACACTTGAAGGACACACATGAGCTCAGAACTACCAACCTCGATGCCTACTCCTTCTTGTCGAATCCTTTCACTAGATGGGGGAGGAGCCAAGGGATTCTACACCTTAGGAGTGTTGAAAGAAATCGAGGCGATGGTCGGTCGACCACTTTGTGAGAGTTTTGATCTCATCTTCGGTACGAGCACAGGAGCCATCATCGCTGCGCTTTTAGCATTGGGTCATAAAGTAGATGATATTCACACTCTCTATAAAGAACACGTGCCGGCCATAATGCGTCGTCGCACTCCGCGAGGAAGGTCCAAAGCCTTATCTCATCTCGCAAAAATAGTTTTTGGTAATCGCAGCTTTGCCGACGTCAAAACCGGTGTGGGAATCGTGGCAACACGATGGGCATTTGAAAAACCGATGATTTTCAAAGCCAGCGTGGCACAAGCTCATGGTCGGCATAGCACTTTCGTCCCGGGCTTTGGTTGTACGATTGCGGATGCAGTGAGGGCTTCCTGTTCGGCATATCCATTTTTTAAGAGACCAATTATCACAACTAGCAAAGGAGAAGAGATTGAATTGATCGATGGCGGTTATTGCGCGAACAATCCAACCCTTTATGCCATTGCCGATGCAGTTATTGCGCTCGAAAAGCCTCGTTCCGATCTGCGCGTTGTCAGCATTGGTGTAGGAGTATATCCGGAGCCAAAGCGCTGGGGTTTGTCTTGGCTGATCAAACGCTTCGTAAGCGTGCAACTTCTCCAAAAAACCCTAAACGTTAATACATTCTCAATGGAACAATTGCGGACGATTCTCTTCAAAGATATTCGGACCGTTCGCATTAACGATACGTTCGAGCGTCCTGAGATGGCGACTGATCTGATGGAATCTGATCTTAGAAAACTGGGCATGCTTTACCAGCGTGGCAGCGAGTCGTTTGCGAAACACGAAGCGGAACTGAAGGAAATGTTGGTGCAATAGGAATGTAGGAATTTAACTCCGGAGATAATTGAGTGGCTATTCCCGAATCACAGCTTGAAATCTGGGCGCATCAAGGTTCGATCACGCAGTCGAGCAATACATACACGACGATAAAACGAGCGCTCGAAGCATCCGATACCAAGTATGCCGACAAAACCTACGAGGTATTCCTGCAAGGCTCGTACGGCAACGACACCAATATCTACGCGGAAAGCGATGTGGATGTCGTCATTCGTCTCGATTCTGTCTACTACTATGACATTACAGCTCTGACAGCCGGCGAACAAGCGCGATTCAACGCGGCGCTTATTCCAGGAACCTATTCATACGCGACCTACAAAGCTGACGTGATCGCTGCCCTGCTCAAGAGTTTTGGCACGGTGGACGTGAAGCCCGACAAAAAAGCGGTCAAGATCAAATCCAGTGGAAGCAGGCGTAACGCCGATGTTGTAGTCGCCGCTGAATTTCGGCGTTACTTTTCGGGACTCTTAGGTCCACAATACGAGCCCGGGATTTGCTTCTTCAACTCCAGCGGCGACCGAATAGCCAACTATCCGAAACAACATTCGGCAAACTGCACGGCGAAGCATCAGGCGACGCATGGGTGGTTTAAACCGATGGTGAGAATCCTTAAAAATATGCGTAGCAGGCTCGTCGATGACGGTTCGATTGAACAGGGAAGCGCCCCGTCGTACTTTCTCGAAGGCCTGCTCTACAATGTTCCCAACGACAAGTTTGGAGGAAGCTACAACGATACGTTCGTGGCGGCCGTAAACTGGATACTTCAGGCCGAACGCAATAATTTAGAATGTGCGAACAAGCAGCACTACCTTGTGAGGGATTTTGATGCAACGTGCTGGCCCTACGGTAACTGCGATCGTTTTCTTAATGCGCTCACACAACTCTGGAATGAGTGGTCGTAATACTAAACGACAATCCCTCAATCAGCTTCAAATCTCTATCCGCTCTACCTCCGATTAAAGTGCCCCGCATCTTCATATTTCAAAAACCTTTAACACTTCGTCGCCGTAATGGTTGATGACCTTCACAGCAATCTTGCCCGTCTCAGGTTTGACGAACGGTTGGCTTACTGTGCTGTAGAGGTTACTCCAGGCTACTTCGTCGATGTCGGTCCGTAGCGCTCGCTTGAGTTTGTCATATGGTTCTTCAGCTCCGGTGAAGTAGGCGTGGCGCACAAAGAAACTCTCGCCATTATAGTTGGTATCGATGAACCAGCAAGCGATATCATCGGTGGAGGAACTACGAATCTGTCCCGTAGTCGGGTCGTACACATCCACGCCCTTGATCTCGGCAATGATCTGTCCATTCTTCTGTTTCTTGATCTCCACATCCGGTTCACCAAATACCATAAATAAATTGCCTGCACCGGTCTTCTTCAGCAATTCATCGCCCATCGCTAGGTCGGGATTCATCTTGGCCGGCAGTACGGTCAGTTTACCATATCGCTTAACTTCTTCAGCCACATGTGGATCGAAGGCAAAGCCACAGACAATAAGCATATCGAAGCCCACACCTTGCACCGCTTCTTTGGCGGCTTCTTTTACTTGCTGAGGACCAACGGTACCATGCTCAGGGCCAATAGAGACAGCCACCCGTCTGTTTTTTCCATCGGCATCGATATATTCACCGGCTGCATGCAGCCAGGCTCCGGCGTAAGGATCAAGTCGAGAAAATGTGAGCCTCTCACTCTTGCGAGTGTTTTGCACACCTGCTTTCTTCAGATTATCCAGGATCATTGTAGTGAAATCCTGCTGCTTATGAGCTTCCTGCTCTGTTACCGTGCCGTTCTGATTCTCATCTGCGGTAGATAGTACACGATGAGGTGATAAACTCTCCACGGAGAACGGGCCACATACTCGCACGCGTTTGTTGTCTTCGTAAGGTTGATCATACAACGTTTCGGCCTCGGTGTGGCGGGCAATGGCGATATCTATCTGCTCACGCGTCATCCCTTCCTTGATGTCAGGATTGTGGGCGATAGATTTGAGCGTGACATGTGGTACTCGTTTGTAAACGAAACCTTTGCGAATGTCGTTTTCAGTTTTATATTCTGGTGGCATCTTTCCGGTTAACTCCATTTCCTTTTTGAGGCCTTCGGAGGAGTCAGCCAGTAAGTAGTAGGGATACTTAGCAGACATCAATCGTGTACGCGCTAGAGCTAGAGCGACGCGGCTGGTATCACAGGTAATCCATCGTCGACCCCACTGTTCAGCAACGAAAGCAGTGGTGCCACTGCCACAGGTAGGATCTAGTACTAAATCTCCGGGATCAGTGGAAGCAATCAAGCATCGTTCAATTGCTGTAGTTGTTGTCTGAACAACGTACTGTTTATCCGAAGCACCCCCGGTATCAGCCCACAATGAAGTAAAACGCGAAACAGGATAATCATCTTGAAGTAGGATCTGTTGCAAACCGTTTCCTGATGCTTGTAAACGATTCGCTTCTGCCATTTTTTTCATCCCATCCCGATCGGTTTTCCAACATGATCCTTTCGGTGGCGGATATTTTTTCCCTTCAAACTCAAATATAAAATCTTGATTCTGTCGGTACTGCGCGGGAAGCATTGAAACGAGTCGATAAACTCTTGCACCCTTTGGAAGTAGTCGGTGATTATTAATCTCTTCACTGGTTAGTTTCCTGCGTGAACCATCTGGCATTTGTGCCCAAGACCACAAAGAATCGCCTTCTACAGACATATCTCGATATAGTGGACGAGATTTAACCTGTTCATTTTTTTTGGCGTACCAGAGTATGTAATCAGAGACCTGTTCGAAATAATCTGAACCAAGAGGCATGGTCTTTTTTCTAAAAGTGATAAGTGAACAAAAGTTCTCACTACCAAACACCTCATCCATCACACACCGTACCAAGTGTACATTTTCATCCCCGATTTGCACAAACATGCTGCCGGTTTCTGTCAAAAGTTCTCGAGCTACAACTAGCCGATCACGCAAGTAAGCCAAATAGGAGTGAACCCCCAACTTCCAGGTATCTCGAAAGGCACGCACCTGCTCTGGCTGGCGGGTGGTGTCTTCAGCCTTACCATCTTTCACATCGTACTTGCGGGTGCTAACTTGCCAGTTGGAGCCGAATTTGATGCCATAGGGTGGATCAAGATAGATAGTTTGAATTTTTCCCTTGAGTCCTTCCTTCTCGGCCAATGAGGTCATCACCAGCAAAGAATCCCCAAGAATCAGTCGATTTGTCCAATTTTGTTCGTGATGGTAAAATTCAACTTTCTGTTCAAAATTATGTGGGCCACCATTGAAGTCAGCGAATAGGTTCGTCTGATTGTCGTCAGGCTGTGCAATACGAGGTAGCGCATCGATAATGGCCTGGGGATGAATTTTTTCCTGAATGTAAACAGGCACAACAGGAACAGCAAGACTTTCACGGTCTTGCTCATCTTTACCCTTCCAAACTAATTGTGGATCGAGTGATGGATCGCGTGGATAAAGCATCGTCTTTGGAGCAAGTTCATCATCAGCCACAAAGTCGCGCAGTTCTTCAGTGGGTATATTAGTGCGTTTATCCTTGTGGCGAATGGAAGCAATTTTCGTTGGAGTTGATTTCTTTTTAGCCATGAGCGATTTCCTTTTTTGTTTCCGCTTTTGCCTTTTTTAGGAAGTCGCGGATAAAATTTTGTGCATCCCACGGGTCGGTAACTTCGATGAATGCCCAGCGCCCAAAACCGCTGTGGTTATTGATGGCCGGCACCCACAACGTACATGCCGTGGAGACCTTGGCAGCCTTGTCTTTCTTTTTTTCGCCAGTTACCTCAACGATCAAATTTAAGAGATCATCCGGGCCATTCCCATCGTCAATGTAGGAGATAAAGTCGGGAATGTAGTTTTTTCCCTCACCGTTCAAAGTATACGGGATAGTAAAACTAAGGTTGTGGTTCTTCACATAGCGGATGACCTCTGGCATATCTTCCAGCACTTCAGCCATCTTCTGTTCCCATGAGCCAGTATCAGCAACAACATGTGAGATGTGACACTTGTCTTTGCTGGTTGCGAAAACGGACCGGGTAGTATCGAAATCGACGTAACGTGTGGATCCAAGGACATCATATGGCCGCAGGATGGGCTTAAGGGCTGCTGTACCATCAGTTGAAGCAACGATGGATTTATAGATCCGGTCGGCGGCGTCATGCGCAAATTCAATCAATAAAAGTAACTGTGGAAAAGTGTTGTCCTTGAGCGTGACGCATTCGGCAAGCCAACGTTTAGCAATGTTGAGCAGTTGCGGAAAGAGCCAGGGTTTGTCATTGCCATCGTCGTCACGGAAGTATTTTTCGAGCGTAAGCTTTGCCAATAAGAAGGCGACCTCGTTGAGCCTGTGGCGTTTGAGATCATCTAAAGTGTGAATGCTGGATTCACCAACGATGGGAGCGTTCTCGGTCTTCGTGGGAATATCCACGGTCGAAAGAACGAGTTTGGATTCATCGCTAAAGGTGGCTATGAGCCGCTCTCCAGCCACATCGTAACGATAGCCGAGTAAACGTGGAAATGTAATCTCGTGGGCGACACGGCTTTCGAGGGCGCGAACACGTGTAGGTAAAGGTCCAGGCTTGGGGTCTGTGGTTGCACCACTACAAGGAATAAATGAAAATGGAACACCGTAGACTTCAGCGTATTCGGGATCGAAATGACCAGTCTTATTGGCGGCATAACTCATGCGACGCAAGGCACGACCAACCACTTGTTCGCATAGTAATTGCGTACCAAATGCGCGCACACCAAGAACGTGAGTGACAGTATTGGCATCCCAGCCCTCTGTGAGCATAGAGACGCTAATCACGCACTTGACGTGTTCTCCAAGCTTGCCGGCCTTACCCACTGTATTCATAACTTCGCGTAGTAGGTCTTCATCGGTAAGGCTATCAGCATCACGACCTGGAAAACGGATTCGGGATTCGGCTTTGAACTCATCAATTTCACGAGCAGCTATCTTTTTGAAATCATCGCTCATTGATTCGCCCGATTCGAGTTGCTGGCTATCTACTAGGATAGTATTCGGGCGGTGCATCCAAGAACCGTTTCCGTCATCGTTGCGGAAGATAGGCAATTGCCCGGCTTGAACAATGGTCTGTTCACCAATTTGCTTTTCCCAGCCGGCGATAAAGTCGAACACTAATTTAGAGACGTTGGTATTGTTGCAAACTACGATGAAGACAGGTGGTGTGTTACCACGGGCACGTGCTTCTGTATTTTGCTCCCACAAGCGATAATACTTCTCGTAGTTGCCGTAGAGGCTATGTAGGGCTCCTTGCAATTCGACGGGCAGTTTCGGTTCACCCCCAACCTCATCCGTTTTACGGCCTTTTCTTGGTAGTTGTTCGCGAATGCGTATCCACAAATCGCGGTAAGTAGGTTGTTCACCTGTCATTGAATCGTCGGCAATAGGAACGCGGGGCACCTTGACGATACCTGCTTCGATGGCGTCAATGAGAGAGAAATCAGAGACAACCCACGGAAAAAGGGTGCCTTCCGGGTAGCCTGAACCACGCAAAAAGAATGGTGTGGCCGAAAGATCATAGATTGCTTTCACGCCGATCTTGGCTTTCACTGTCTCAATGCCAGAAATCCAAATGCGGGCTTCTTCCTCGCGGCTCTTAGCTTCTATGCGATCATCACCTGTAAGCGGTTCGTCATCGCTGTCGGGTTTACGGCGATAGCAATGATGGGCTTCGTCGTTGAGAACGATAATGTTTTTTTTGGTGCTCAACTCACGACAGACGCGTCGCACCATCTGATCTGGAGTTTCGGTAAATGGGCTTGGTTTTCCATCAGCGAGAATCGATTTTGTGATCTTGCCTGCCGCAATTTTTTCGCGAAGTTGGAAAGCATGAAAATTGGTGATAAGAATTTTGGCTTGGCCGAGCTGGTCTTGTAAATGAGCCGGAACAATATCGCGTTGGCGGTAGTAGTTCTCCGGATCGTTTGGCAATAGAACACGTAGCCGATCGCGAATAGTAATACCAGGCGTGACGATCAGAAAAGTGTCAGAGAAACGAGCATCCTGCGGATTGGCGCGTTTATTAAGTGTATGCCAGGCAATGAGCATCCCCATGACGACAGTTTTGCCGGAACCAGTAGCCATTTTAAACGTAGTGCGTGGCAAGCCGGGGTTTGAGGTGTCGTTCCCTTCTTGTATCTTGTTCTCAATCCAGGCATCACCATATTTCTTAGCGACTTCGGCAATATAGATGGCAGTTTCAAGAGCCTCGATTTGGCAGAAGAAAAGTTTCTTCTCACGATTGGGATCGGTCCAGTAAGCAATTAAACGTGCAGTCGTCGGCGTAACACCGACATGGCCACCCTGACGCCACATGGAAACGCGGCGGCGGATGTCATTGACGAGCTTGTTCTCTTCAATACGATCTTGTGTCCACTCTGTTTCGAATTGGAGTTGGTTGGCTCCTTTTTTCTTCGATTTAGCGATGGGCACAAAGTACGAACTAGTTCGACGCGCTTCGATAATTTCGTCAGTGATCCCGTCATCATTAAAACGAAAGTGCTTTGTAGGCTCCTCGAAAGGAGAATTGATAATCGGGTTTTCGATAATGACTTGTTTCATGCATCACTCTCTGTTGATTTCTTGTCTAGCAACCTCGGCATCCGCTCATGCTTGGTCAATTTTTTATACTCCGACGTGGCAGCTTCCGTGATCATATAAACCCGTTCCATCCCATCTTTCTGAACAAGAACCGCTTTTATGTCTTTATCCAAATCAAACCACACTTTCTTTTCGCATCCTCGCTTGGCCGGGATGAGCACTACCTTGGGCTTTAGCTTGTCCCACTTTTTGGCAAGCAGTGATTCAAGTCGTGCCCAGCCAGTTTTAGGGAGGGAAAGTTTTTCATCCCGATTACCCCAATCGATAAAACAAATCTCCTTACCCTTGCGGATAGGGAGCATCGGTCGTTTATCCCAGTATGCAAAAACAATTTCACCATTTCGTTCAAAGTTCTGAATCTCGTTTTCAGAAAAAAACTTTGCCAGTTCTTTTTTAAAGGCAGGATCATACTGAATCGAAACGGCACCGCACATTTGAACCTTATCCTTTCAAGAGCCGCTTTTCCTGTTCAATCACCTCACGTTCGTGCTCGAGTTCTTTTTTCAATTCCTCTTCGGTCGGCAGATAGAGTTTGTATTTCGAAGCAAAGATGCGCTTACCATCGTTCAAAACAGAATATTTCACGACGGCTTCTTCTTTCTCGGAACAGAGCACAATTCCAATAGTGGGATTGTCTTCTTTGCCACGTAGCTTGTCCTCAAAAAAGCGAACATAAAAATCCATCTGCCCAATATCTTGATGGGTGAGCTCACCCATCTTCAGATCAATGAGAATAAAACACTTAAGCACGTAATTGTAGAAAACGAGATCGATGTAGAAATGCTTGGTGCCCGCTGAAATCCTGTGTTGTCTCCCCACGAAAGAAAAACCCCGTCCAAGCTCCAAAAGAAAATCCTGCAGTTTGTTGATAAGAAGAGTTTCAAGTTCCTTTTCTTGCAAAACAGCGTCGCGCTTGACGTTCAAAAATTCTAAAACAAAAGGATCTTTGATGAGATCTGCAGCGGTGGCGGGAGGTTCTAACTTGTTGGTTGTCTTTTTGAGAAGACTTCTTTTCCTGCTCATCAACAAACGTTCATAATAAAAGGAGTTGATCTGGCGCTCCAACTGGCGTGTGCTCCAATTGCCAGCGACGGCCTCTTCCAGATAATATTGTCGGGCCGTTTCTTTCTCCACCTTGAGAAGCAGCCTATAGTGGGTCCAGCTTAATTCTGGCCTCAATCCAAACGGAACCAATTGGTCACGCAGTGCGTGACTTTTTTGCCTCGACTCACTTTGGCCACGCACTGCGTGACCTTTCTGGAAGGCCAAATAAAACTGACGAAAATATTTCAAGTTTGTTAATGAATAGCCTTCCCCGAACTCCCGGGTCAGCTTTTCGGCCAAAGATAAAATGAGATGCTCACCGTAATCTGCCCGTTTTTTGCCTTTTTGCTCTTCCTCTACAATCAGACGTCCCACGTTCCAGTAGGCTTCTACCATGATGAAATTGACAGAACGATAGGCGTTACCCCGAGCCTGAAGGATAATATCCTTCACCTGGGAATAAAAATTCTGTCGGAGAATTTTCCCGTCTTTTCTAACGACTAAAGAGGTGTTCTTTTTTGAACTCTTCATAAAAATTTTCTCACTTCGGTTTAATCAAACACACCTTATGGATGAATCTGAATCCATCCGGCACCAGAACCAAAGGTTCATAAGACGGATTAATCGATTGCAAAATTAACATCCCATCTTGTTTACGAAGTTTTTTGATCATGACTTCATCTGTGTTGAGCCCCACCACCACGAGATCTCCGTTCTCATAACCGTGATTCGGGCATACGTAAACGATCCAGCCTTTCTCGAGCATGGGCGACATCGAGTCGCCTTCTACGAACAACGCATAAGCATTGGGATCTTTTACATCGATCGGTCGGTGAACTTTCCGAAACCCTTCGCCACGCGGAAATCCTTGTTCATCATAGAATCCCCCGCGACCAGCTTTCGTGAGTCCGATGACGGGAATATCATTTGGAATATAGTTGGGTGCATCAAAGGCGTTCTGAGGTCTGTCCGCGGTTTCCTTTGGATAAAGGATTTCCTCCGGTTTTATTCCTAACGCATTCGCCAGTTTTTGAATGGTGACGTAGCGAGGATTTCGAGAATCATCCCGTTCAATACGACCAATATGACCTGCTGTGAGTCCGCAGAGCTCGGAGAGCTGATCAATGGTTAAGTCCTTTGATTCCCTGATTTTTCTTAAGCGTTCACCAATAGAATCTAACATATATGTCATATCTATGGACAAAATAAGAAAAAGGCAAGTGAATTTATATGTAATAAATTATTTGACAGGTCTTAAGAAGAGAGCATATATGTAATCTCATGAAGGGCCGAAAACTCGCTGTACATATCAAAAAAATCAGGAGCGAAAAGGGCTTTACCCAAGAGAAATTGGCTCAGTTGGCGGGTCTTTCCGTTGGGCATGTGATTCGCTTAGAAAGTCGTCGAAAAACCAACCCTACGATGGAAACCCTGAAGAAAATCTCCAAAGCCTTGGGGATTTCATTCGAGGTGTTCGTGGGTTCAGAACAGGAGCAAACATGTCTGAAGCAATGAAAGCAATCCAGGAGGAAACTCCTAAAGTGACGGAACTCGTCCCCATGCATTCTGCTTATCAAAAAATGTCGATTGTTCGGCCGCGTAATATCGATGAGCTTTTGAAAATCGCACAAATTTTTTCACGCTCTGATTTGGTGCCGAGGGAATACAAGGGGAAGCCTGAAAATGTAGTCCTCGCCATTCAGATGGGATCGGAGCTTGGACTTGCGCCTCTTCAGGCACTCCAAAATATTGCTGTCATCAATGGCCGTCCCTGCTTGTGGGGCGATGCCATGTTGGCCTTGGTACAGGCAAGCGGCAAGCTGGAATATATCCGGGAGTGGACAGAAGAAAAATCAGCTCACTGTGTGATCAAACGCAAAGGCTATCCGGAAGAATACGAAAAAATATTTTCCGATGAAGATGCACAACGTGCAGGGCTTTTACAGAAGCCGGGCCCTTGGCAGGAGTATCGAGATCGTCAGCGTCAGATGCGTGCCCGCTCCTTCGCATTGAGAGACCAGTTTGCTGATGTGTTACGAGGATTATCTTCCATCGAAGAAGTTCAAGACTCTCCGGATCCCGAGATGCAAAATGTTTCTCGGCAATTTAAAAAAATGACCGGAAAAACATTGATTCCTTCAACCAAATCAGAAAACGATTTAATTACCGAGGAAGAACGTCATCGCTTGGATCAATTGCGTGAAGCCGAAGGCATCAGCATTGAAGCCATCAAAGCTTACCTTAAAGACACTTACAACATCACGCATTCCCGACAGATTAAAAAAAGTGACTACTCCAGCATCTGTGATTGGCTCTTGATGCAAAACCATCAGGTGGGAAACGTAAAATGACGGAGCATGAAGAAAAAGTCTGGCAGTTTTTGAAGCTGCATGTGGGAAAGCAGAATGCGATTTCTTACAAGCACATTGCTGAGGCCACTGATCTTGGAGAGCGCCTGGTCCGAGAAATTATCCGTACCCTTAAACTCCAGCATCATAAATTGATTGGCTTATCGCTCGTACAACCATCGGGCTACTTTGTGCTCTCGGATCTTGAGGAAATCAAAGCCTGTTCACGTATTTCCTTCGCCTATGAACAGAGCAACCGGGAGAACCGTCTCTATTATGAGCAAGTGGAAAAAGAAATTGTAGATCAACAGATGTCGCTTCTTTAGGAGAAGAGCTTGGTAAAATCACCCGCATTTCAATTTTATCCCTCCGACTGGATTTCCAGTCGTGCGGTCCGCATGATGGATGCGGAACAGCGCGGCTGGTATATCCAGCTTCTGGCGGAGGCTTGGGAATCCGATGTGCAAGGAAGCTTGCCCGATGATGAGGATCTCTTGAAACGATTGGCGGGCGTGAACATGTGTTCGACGGATGTTGAACAGCGTTGGAGGTTTGTTAAAAATCAGTTCCGCATCGTTGATGGAACACTCATTCAAGATCGTCTGTTAGAAGAAATTGCGAAGCAGGAAGAAAATCGAAAAAAGAAATCACGCGCTGGTCAAAAAAGTGGGCAGGTCCGTCGAAAAAAGAGAGAACACTATAAGAAACAGCATCTTCATAAACTTAACACCTGTTCAACAGATGTTGAGCAAAGCACGAACACAAGGCCAACAGAATCGAACCCTTCATCTTCTCTTTCTTCTTCACCTCCACTTTCACCTTCACATAAGAAAATAAATATATACTCGCCCGACGCGGAAGAAATGCGACTCAGTCAACTTTTGTTTGGCTTGATTCAGGAAAGAAATCCCAAACACAAACAACCTCACTTTCAGCAATGGGCCAGAGAGATTGATCTCATGATCCGAAAGGACAATCGGGCACCAGGAGAAATCGAAAAAGTCATCCGCTGGTCCCAAGCGGATTCTTTCTGGCAGAACAACATCCTCTCGACCTCAAAGCTTCGAGAAAAGTTTGATCAAATGTGGCTCAAAATAAACAGCAAACCTCAAGAGAAAGGAAACAGCTATGATCCAACAAAATTCCATATTGGAACCGATTTCGCAGACAAAGACTATCGACAAGGTATTTTCTAACCGCTGCCCGAAGCACAATCTGTCTTTGGAGACGACGTGTTATGGCGAAGGAGAATATAAACGCCAAGTTCGCTTTTGTCCCGAATGTAAAAAGACAGAACGACATTCTTTTGAGTTTGAGAAGAGGCAGCAAGAAATCCGGGATTATCTCCAGCGAGCCAATATCTCTCCGCGATTTACAGAAAAGTCTCTCGGTAATTTCAAAATCGAAAATAAAAACCAGGAGCAAGTGATCAATGGTGTCTATCAATTTCTGGCGCAGTTTGAATCCTCCACGGGCATGATCTTCATGGGCAAGCCCGGAACTGGAAAAAGTCATTTGGCCACAGCCATCGCCAAAGAAGTAATCTGCAAAAAAGGCAAATCGGCCATGATGACTACCGCCATGAAGATGCTGCGACAGATTAAATCTTCCTGGAAAGATGAGAGTATCAGCGAAGAAACGGCTCTTAGAAAATTTATCCAACCTGATGTGTTGATCATTGATGAAATCGGGGTTCAGTTCGGATCAGACACCGAGCGTTTGTATCTCACCGAGATTATCAACGATCGTTACGAGTGGATGAAGCAAACAATTGTTCTCACCAATCTCACAATGGAAGAGCTCAACGTTGTTCTCGGAGAGAGGATTCTCGATCGTTTCCGGGAAGGTGGACAAGTATTGGTGTTTGACTGGAAATCATACCGTGGACGAAAGGTTTAAATTCAAAGGATACGGCGACACTATCGAGTGGATTCAAAATATGACGAATGGTAAGTCTCATCCCTGTGAAGTTCATCAAACCTTCGACAGGGTTATGAAGCAGGTACTGGATCTGGGGCAAAGCAGTCTGCCGGAAAAGCAATTTCTGGCATTCCGTAAGATGATTATGGACTTCTTTGCCGATGGGAAACGAAGTCTTTATGACTTCAAGGGCCGGTGCGGTTCAAGCAAAACAATGGCGAAGGGGGCGGTGGACATGGATGGATGAAAAAAGATTTTCCCGATCGTTTGAGCAATTCATCGATTTTTTGAGTGAGCAGATGGTTACTTACTACATGAGGGGAGGATTTTTTGATGGAAAACAATATAAAGAAAATTCTCCAGGATCTTTTTCCGGAGAAGAGTGCCCGAAGCTTGGCCCCGGGCAGTGCGATCAAGGCAGGAGTCTACCTCCGCCAGAGCACGATCGATGGACAGAATCATGAAAGCATCGAAGAACAATTAGAATTCATCCGGCATCGCCTGAATTCTTGCCAGGTGCGATCTGCGATCTATCCTCACGGAAAGATCGAAATCAGCGAGGAGTTCATCTATCTCGACCGGGGCAAGACCGGACGTGTCGGGAGGGACAACTACGACGCCTTCAAACACTCGATCCAAATGGGTCAATTCAGGCTCGGTCTGGTTTACGATCTATCCCGCCTAACACGTGAACTGGGCAGTCTCCTTGATATTTATAACATCGCGCACGCCTACGACGTGGAATTGATCTCCGTCTCGGAATTGATCAGTTCTCACACGGAGGGCGCACGGATTCATTTCATTGCCAAAGGGATGGCGAATGAAATGCAGTCCGAATCGATTTCCAGGCAGACTCGTCGCGGGCTCGAATTACGTGCCCTCTCAGGCAAGTCCACAGGCCATAACCCTTACGGCTATGTGAGCATATCTCAAAATCCGGACAAGCCACGTGACTCTCATGATCCTGCCAATAAAACTGTGGTGGTTCACGAAGAAAATGCCATCGTCGTCCGAAAAATCTTTGAACTCTACGACGCTTCAGCCCAAGGCGTGGATAGTATCGCCAAATTGCTCAATGAAGAACAGATCCCGTCACCGAGCGGGAAACAATGGATCGGTCGCACGGTCTATGGGATTCTCAAACAACCCAAATACATCGGTGTGTGGGTTTACGGGCGCACCTGCATCAAGCGTGACTCGACACGGGACAAGCTCATTCAAGTCAACCGACCACAAAATGAGTGGGTCGTTCAAACCTACGAGCGCCTACGGATTATTCCCCAGGATCTCTGGGATCGCGTGCAATCAAAACTGAAGACTGTAGAAGAAACGCGCAGGTTAGCACGCAACAAATCCGACTCCATCTGGGGGCGCAACCGGGGACTTCCGAATCATTTTTTCACCGGTGCTTTGGTATGCGGCGAGTGCGGCAGCAACTTCCTGACGATCTCCGGAAAGGGAGGTGGTTACATGGGTTGCCGGAATGCCCATCGTCTAAATAGTTGTGACAATAAGCGTATTGTCCTGATTCGCTGGGTGGAATACACATTGCTCACGGAACTCAGATCATGGATCAACAATCCGGAGACGCTGGATCGCATCTGTAAGCAGATCAATGGGAGTATCGCCGACCGGATGTCGGTCATCCCGGCCAAGATTCAAGAACTAGAAAAGGAACTCGCCAAGGTCCAGAAGAGCATCGATAATTTTGTGAAATTCATCGCCGAGGGAAATGCCTCGGAGACAGTGGCCTCTGCCCTGAAAAAGGCCGAGGAAAAGAAAGGTGCTCTGGAAGCACAGCTCTTTAATCTGCGTGGCCGGGAACAGAAGCAGATTTATCTGACTCCGTATGCAATTCGTGGTGCTCTTTGTGACATGGACGAAATCCTGGGGCAGGACATTCCCCGGGCAAACGCTTACATCAAAAGTTTATTCGTGGATGCGATTCGAATGGTTCCGAAGAAGGAAGACGGTGGATATTATGAGGCGCAAGGACAAGTAAACCTCACCAATCTCGTGAGGTTCACTTTCCCTGTTAATGGCGCTCCATACGGGAATCGAACCCGTATTTCAGCCTTGAGAGGGCCGCGTCCTAACCGTTAGACGAATAGAGCATTGTTGGCGCACTATCAGATCCACTTCCGAGCGGCAAGGTGGAAAAAAGAGAGCTTAAGAAAGCTTTTGACGAAGATATTTTTTGAGTGGCTCAAGTCCTTCCGTAATCGTCTTCCACACAACCTCAACATCCACACCGAAATAATCGTGGATCAGTTTGTGACGCATGCCGATTATTTTCTCCCAAGGAACAGGACTATCTGAAACGATATTTTTCGGAATTCTTCCGGCTGCCTCCCCCACAATTTCAAGTTGGCGAATGACAGCACTGATCGTTTTAGAATCGCGAATGAATTGTTGATGAGAGTAACCGTCAACATAACTTTCGATTTCCTCAATCGCTAAAAGCATATGTTCAAAATATTTTTCAGGCTGCTTGTTCATAAACGATTTCAAGTTGACTCAGAATCTCATCCGCAAGAACTGGAGAGAGAGATGGAAGCGTTACCAAATGTAGAGCATGCGAAGATTTCAGAAGTTTTTGCAGCTCCACTTCAACATTAGCAAGCTCAAAAAAAGTGAGAGGTTTCTCAAAATCAACGAGCACATCGATGTCACTCTCTTTGCGAAAATCATCGCGTAACACAGAACCAAAAAAAGCTAGAGAACGAATAGAATATTTCTGACAAAACTTTTTGATTTTATTCCGATCCACATCAAGATGTTTTTGCAATTGTTGTCTTGCTTTTTTCTGTGCGAGATCATTGAGAGAAAGAAGCGTAAGCTTCATTCCAAGAGCTGAAATAAGTTTGTCGAGATTATCGAGATGAAGATTTCCACCATCAAAAAAAGTACTGATACTTTGCCTGCGAACACCACTTTCCAGGGAAAGTTGGCGCAAAGAAATCCCTTGTTGCGCCATTTGTAATTTTAATCGTTCCCGAAGATGCATAACGATATGGTACTATTAATAGTACCAAAATGTCAATATTGGATCTATTTTCTCTTCTTCTTCGTTTCAGTAATATCTGCGTAGTGTGGTTGAGGTACCGGCGCAAAACAAATCTAAGATACTAAGTGCAACAAGAAACATAAATTCCCCCTTAATGTGTCTGCTCTAAAGACACGAAATCTAAAAGCTTGAAAATCAGGGGTGAGCTGTATTTTTGATAGGAAAATCCCCTAGGCGAAACTTTTCATGATAAATACCGATAAGATGCTGGGAGATAAATGATGTCAGTGAAAAGACTCACCACAGCCCAGGATTTCTTTGTCAAATATGGTTTAGACCAAGAAAATGGTCGCATTGATAAAGATCGCGCTACTCCTGGTATTCAAAGTGATCAAAACGGCTCTGCATTAGTTTCTGACTATCAATCACTACCGCCCGCGTATCGTTATGTTGTTTTTTCCCAACTTCAAAAACGTCGCGAAACAGAAGTTCTTGAAAACGCGGTGAACGCTCAATACCCTCAACCCTGGGCACAAAAAATTCTGCAACTCAATTCATGCACTGAAACCTTAAAAAATTCTTTTCTTTCTGGACAATACACATCCGATGTCTGGAGCGGACGACTTGCCCTTCTCGAAGGAATATTTCTTGCCTCACAACTCATGACACAGTTGGAAGAGATATCAGGAAACGGAAATATTCCTATCACAAGACTTGGACCAGTTCGAAGATCACTTTTTGAAAATCTTTCCGAACTCTATCTTCTCTCTGGAAGAACATATTGGGATACAGATGGCGACTTTCATTACTATGATTTTGAAACTGAACCGAGTGATCGTTATTTCGACGACAAAGATTCACATCCCCTCGATCCACTCTCTTCATACGATCCTGATGGAGATCTTGTCGATGAACACGATCCCGACTCTTTCAATTCTGCGCTCTGGAATCGCGTACCGCGAGGAGGAAAAATTGAAGGTGCCCTGTGCGATGTGATGCATCATGAAGATGATAGTTATACAATTCTTCTGAAGATCAACTTACGACCCGCATCTGACGCGCGAGACAAGACACAGATTGAAAATGCAATCACACCCGATGAAAGAGAAAAACTCGCAAAAACCTACGAGCACTTTTATGAAACTCATCGAGAAGAGAGAGCAAAAGATATCGCGCTGGACATCCAATTTATAGATAACCCACGAGAAGCTCATGCTGTTGTGGAAATCACGGATGATAAAGCATGGCGGTCGAACATGAAAAAATGGGCTCTTGCTGATCTTCAAAACCCGGCCATTATCGTACATGAAAACTTACACATACCTGGCCTTCCAGATCTCTATAATGAAGAATATGTTCATGGAAACATTCGCGATCACACGTTTTCTCCGGGATACATTCTTCTGGATCCTCAGAACATTATGGTTCGTCATGGTCCAACATCAATCATTCGAGCGTGGCAAATGAGAAGTATCATTGCAAAAGCAACACCCGGAACAAAACTCTTTTGGAAAGAAGCATCACATCATGAAACGCTGAATGTTGGAATTTCCTGGGAGCATATTGCAAGAGCTAGAAGCGACATGCAGCACGATCAACCAAACGAAGAACTTTCGATTGTTGGTCCCAGACATCCCTGGATGAATCCATTCATTACGTCAGCAGAAGATCACTTACGAAGGGGCGAAGTCGCTCGCGGATTGGAATTGATGCATATGGCGTGGAGTTCAGGTCTCTCCAGACATGATCGCCGTCAACTGGCAGATCTTTTCTGGGCATATGGCTACCGGAAAGAAACGTTTTTTCTATTGCAAGAAGGACTCGAAAAAAATCCTCGTGACTCCTCTCTTCTTGAAAGCATGGCAGCCTTTTCCCTTCTTTCGAAGGAACCACAAGCGGCTCATGATTATGCAGAACAGGCGGTTCAACAATGCGATCAGTGTCTTTACAGCAATCTTTATCTGATCCTCTCTCTATTTGAATTGGGACAAATCAAAGAGGCAAAGGAAACGTATACACGAGCAACAGAAAAAATTCACTCCGCACGGCAGAAAGAACTCAGAGAAGAAACCACGAGATATCTCATCAGAAAAGGAAACATCGCTGAGGCAGAAGAAATATATATGGATGAAAGCTGGCACGATGATGGAACCAAATGGAGATTTTTTAACCTCCTTGTCGCGGAAGGTCGATATCATGAAGCAAAAAAATATTACGAGCAGGCTTTTTTACAACGCGGAAGCGACCTTGAAACAGAGCTTGATTGGACAACGTATATAGCATTGCTTCATCGACTAGGAGAGAATGATCTGGCCGTGACCCATTTGACGAACATGGTCATACGAGATCCTTATTCTCTTGAAAAACGGTTTTCCCTCGCACAGTTCTTTGTGCGCACCAAAAAATACAAGAAAGCCATGCAACAATTTGCTGAGATTGCAGCGATAGGCCGCCTTATGAACAATACCCACAAGTTACGCATTGATCGGGACGCTCTCAAAGAAGCTATTCTCACCTCTCTCCCTCAGAACGATGAAACAGAAATTCTTCGAGAAGATATCGAAGATCTTTTCAAAATATCTTCTTGAAAAATCTCTCGGAGACATCGTCTCCCGCAGACTTTTCATAAAGCCATCTGATTCTGAATCCACTGCATGGCATAATATAAAAGTTCCGTGCTGTTTTTAAGATGCAACATGGATCACCTGGGGAGCTCTCGGATTTTTGGGAATCGAGTGTGTTTCTTTTGTTTCACAAATGTTACAATTCCATCTTTTTTCTGCCACAAAAATTTTATAGGAATGGTCTGCTGAAGGAGGCAACATGAAAATGTTCAGACTGATCATTCTTTTTCTTCTTGTTTTTGCCGTATCCCCTCTCCTTTTCGCTCAAACAGCGACAACTGCACAAGAGGGTCCCATCGTCGGCTATAAAGAAGGGCTTTTTATTGAATCCCCTGATGGGAACAATCGAGTGCAGATTCAGGGAAGACTGCAAGCACGCTTTACCTATAACTCTTTAGAAAAAACGACAGACACCAATACCTTTGTCATTCAACGCGGAAAAATCAAACTCGATGGGAACGTCTTTTCAAAAGCGCTGCTCTACGTCTTTGAAATGAGTTTTGGGACACGAGCTGCGGCAACGACAAGCGCTGCTTGCGCCAATGCTGCCTGCACCTCAACCGTGAATGCTGTGACGGCAGAAAGCACTACAGGCCTCCCCGCACTTGAAGATTATTATGTCGATTGGACCAAATATGATCTCGCGCAAATTCGAACGGGGCAATTCAAAGTCCCCTTCTTGCGACAAGAGCTCACTTCTGATGGCAAACAACAATTTGTTGATCGCGCTTCTTCCACAGACTTTTTTAATTTTTCACGCGATCTCGGTGTCACTCTTCATGGCTATCTCTTCAATTACTGGATGAACTATTATCTCTTTGCCATGAATGGCGAAGGCCAAAATAATGTAAACCGAAATCGTAATCTCCTTACAGGACTTCGTCTCGAATTTCCTTTGCTCGGAAATTACAAATATTCTGAATCCGACGTCGATTATAGTGCCCTTCCTACACTTGGTTTTGGCGCCGCAACTGTTTACAATGAACGGGCAAGCTCTTTTAGCAATGGTACAATTCCTGCCACCACGAAAGCACAACATGGCACCGTCGATGTCGATTTTAAATATCACGGTCTCTCATGGCTTGCTGCGGGCATGGTCAACCATACGTTAGAAGGAGCTTCGGTCACGAACTGGGGCTACAACAGTCAATTGGGATATTTTCTTCTTCCGCAACGTTTTGAAGTTGCTGCTCGAGCTGCAGGAACCATTTTTAAAACGCTGATCAACCAATATGAATATGCTTTTGCATTGAATACTTTTTTCAATAAGCATTCATTGAAACTTCAAACAGATTATGCGTTCTTAATAAATAATCGAGGTCAGAATTTAAACGATCATCGCATCCGCACCCAACTTCAAGTTGTCTTTTAAAAAAGGAGCACTCATGAAAAATAGTTTCAAAAAACTTTTTACTTCACTCTTCACGCTTGCTTTCATTATCACCACACCTTTTGCATGGGGCGCTGATACCCTTCTGATGAACGGTGCAGGAGCGACATTTCCTTATCCTCTTTATTCAAAATGGTTTTATGAATATCAAAAAAAGAATCCCAACGTAAAATTCAATTATCAATCAATCGGCAGCGGTGGAGGCATTCAACAGATTCTTTCCAAAACAGTTGACTTCGGTGCTTCGGATGCTCCGATGTCTGATCTTGAATTGACCAAGGTGAAAGAACCTCTTCTTCATATTCCAACGGTCTTAGGTGCAGTCGTCATTGCTTACAATCTTCCTGCCGTGGGAACAGGTTTAAAATTAACGGGTCCCATCATTGCTGAAATCTTTTTGGGAAAAATTACCAAATGGAATGATCCCCAAATTGTAACCATCAATCCCGATAAACCACTTCTCAATCAACCTATTTTAGTGGTCCATCGATCTGACGGGAGTGGAACCACCTATGTTTTTTCTGATTATCTTTCTAAAATCAGTCGCAATTGGCTTGTGCGAGCAGGGACAGGAAAATCGATCAACTGGCCGGCTGGGCTTGGCGCCAAAGGGAATGAGGGAGTCACAGGACTTGTGAAACAGACACCGGGTTCAATCGGTTACATTGAGCTTGGGTACGCGGTGCAAAACAATCTCCCTGTTGCGCTGGTTCAAAATAAAGCTGGAAATTTTATAGAGCCAAACATTGCTTCTATTTCGGCTGCAGCAGCAGAAACAAAAATACCCGAAGATTATCGTGTTTCGCTGACACATCCTGTCGGAGCATCAGCCTATCCGATAAGTTCGTTCACGTATCTTCTCGTTTATGAACGACAACCTGATCATCAAAAGGCAAAGGCTTTCCATGATTTCCTCACCTGGTCTTTTCATGAGGGCCAAACCATGGCATCGCCTCTGCACTACGCCCCTCTTCCATCAGCGGTGATTACGCGTCTTGAAAAGACGACCACCAAAATCGGCCCCCTACAGTAACGCAAACAACATTTTACTGGCATCGCCAAAAACTTTCTGTAAAGAAGGTGAGATGGTCAACATCTCGACGGAACTCAAAGAGGTCATGCTCAAACTTCAGGGCTATCGCACGCTTCGAGCGGTAAAACGTGCAAAGCTCTATCGTCAACATGCATCAGCGTTCACGGCGCTTTCTTCTCTTCGATTAAAATGGCATCATCCCTTGACTTCGTCTGTATCTCCGCAAAAATCATTAAAAATGGCAGCGTGGAATATTGATCGTGGTACTCACTTCGATGCCATTGTGAATACGTTTCAAAAAAATCCAGATCTTCACAATGCTGATATTCTTCTTCTCACCGAACTCGATATCGGCATGGCAAGATCAAGTAATCGCAACGTTCCTTACGAACTCGGAAAAGCCCTCGGCATGAATGTCTTTTACGGAAATGCCTACCTCTGCTTTTCCAAAGGAACAGGAGCAGAGCTGAAAAGTAATGGAGAAAATAATCTGGGACTCCATGGCAATGCGATTCTGTCACGATATCCTCTGGATGATCTTCACACGATTCCTCTTTTCAACTGCAAAGATAAATTTCGCGGTGTGGAAAAAAGACTTGGATCACAACAGGCATTGCTAGCGCGCATCAACACAGAAAATGGACAACTTTATGTTGTCTGCGCACATCTCGACGCACATTCCTCCCCAAAGCAGCGGCAACATCAGATGCGCATGGTTTTGAATGCTCTCGATGCACGAAATCTGGGGAACACCCCCATCATTCTGGGTGGTGACTGGAACACGACAACTTATAATGCAAAAAGTACGTTTCGTCTTATCACAAGCGGACTCCGACACGCTTTTCTCACGAAACCTCATATTTTGGCAAAAGTTCATTATCGTTATCCGTATCAACGCATGGAACCGCTCTTTACGGAACTACAAACACGCTCGTTCAACTATCTTGATTTCAATGAAGAAGGAGTGGGAACGCTTCCCTATTCGATGAACGATACTTCAAGTAATCATAAGATGAGAGAACGTCTTCCTCAGTTTTGTGTCGAGTGGACACGAAAAATTGCAGAAGCCATCGGTGGCAATGCGTCCATCAAAGTCGACTGGTTTGCGGGCCGCAACTGCCATGCGCTTGCGGGAACTGCGAAAGTGCTTCCGTTAGTTTTATGGAAAGGACATAAAGTTTCCGATCATAAACCGATTGTGGTGGAAATTGGTTTCAAAGGAGCAAAAAATGACAGAACTTGAACAACAAATTGAAAAGGCTTTTGACTATCGTGGCAATGTGACCATCACCTTTAAAAATGGAAACGCGATCGAAGGATTTTTGTACAATCGCGAATTTTCAAATCCTAAAACACGTGAGCAAAATTTTATTGAAGTTTTCCTGGCGCCAAAGGGAGAACCTGCAAAATTTAAGATCACTGATCTTGAAAGCGTGATCCTGACGGGCGAAGACCATGCTGCAGGAAAATCCTACGAAGACTGGATCGCAAAGCAGAAGAAAAAAGATTCCGACTCATGATAAAAAACTTACCAAGACGGCATCTTCTTGCCGCTCTGCTCATATCGCTCTCTGCCAGTTTTCTTCTCTGTGGTTATGAACTGATTCGGAGTAGTTCAAATACGCTCTATAAAGTTGCCTATGGGATCAATGCTTTTCCGATTGTCATGGCCATCATGCCGATCGGTGTTTTCATCGCGATTTATCTTTACGGAAAAATCCTGACCGCTCTTGGTCCATCGCGCACCCTCTCGTTGACGACTCTTCTCTCCGGCGTTTTTTTTCTTGTTGCCTATTTCTTTATTCAAAGAGGCTCGCATCTGATGACCGGTGTGCTTTATATTTTTCGCGAAGCGTATGTCATTTTAATCATTGAACAGTATTGGTCGTTTCTCAATAGTACCTTGAATAATAGTTCCGCAAAAAAACTCAACGGCCCCATTGTCGGCATTTCTTCTTTTGGCGCTATTGCCGGCGGCCTGCTGTTGAATCATTTTGCGGAATCGTTCGGAACCGTGACCATGCTTCTTTTCGCATCGGTGACCATGATTCCTTGCGCGATTTTTTCGATGCTTGCCTATCGCGCCTGTGGTGAACCGATTCCCGAAGGAGGGTTACAAGAAAAACATGGCGCCCTGGCAATCGATCTCTTTCGTCGCTCTCCTCTTCTGACACTTCTTTTCATCGTGATGGTAACTCAAGTTCTTTCCACCGTGCTCACGCTTCGATTTCAGGGAATGCTCGAGCTTGAAATTCCGAACCCCGATACCCAAACCGCTTATTCTGGTGGATTCTTTGCGCTTCTTAATGGTGTAGCAACCTTCTTTCAATTTATCGTCACTCCTCTCTTTTTACGTTATTTGCCTCTCTTCATCATTCATGCAGGAATTCCGATTCTTCACGCCATTGCAGTGGGCGTGCTTGTTTATAATCCCTCTCTCTTTACAGCAGCAACTGCACTTCTCGTCTTTAAAGTTTTTGACTACTCGCTCTTTCGCGCGGCCAAAGAATTACTTTATATTCCTCTCTCCTTTGACGCTCGATATCGAACGAAAGAGGTGATTGACACCTTCGGATATCGTTTCAGTAAAGGTGGTACCTCTTTAGGTCTCCTCTTTCTCGGAAAAGCCGGTTTTCTTCTGAGCACTCTCTATTCCTGGATTGCTTTTGGATCGACACTTCTTTGGCTTCTGCTTGTTTTTCCGCTCATACGTCACTATGGCCCGCTAAAGCAGACAAGATAAGTCTTTACGCAAATCCTTGACGAACAAGAGGAAATCGTGAAAGGAGAGCCAATGACACGCGTCGTATTTCCATTTGAAACGCCTTATATCAATACCATTCCGGTAAGCACGCAACCTCCCTATCCCGGCGATGAAATGCTGGAGCGTAAAATTAAGAGTCTTATTCGATGGAACGCCATGGCCATGGTCGTTCGAGCAAATCGAAATCTCGAGGGGATCGGCGGGCATATTTCGACCTTTGCTTCTTCAGCCACTCTCTTTGAAGTAGCCTTTCAACATTATTTCAAAGGTCCGGATCATCCAGAAGGACAAGATCAAGTTTTTTATCAAGGTCATGCAGCTCCTGGCATCTATGCTCGTGCTTTTTTAGAAGGGCGCCTGACAGAAGCGCAGCTCGTCAACTTTCGCCAAGAACTTCAACCAGGGGGCGGACTTCCCTCGTATCCGCATCCATATCTGATGAAAAATTTTTGGGAATATCCCACGGTGTCGATGGGACTCTCTCCTCTGATGTCCATCTACCAAGCACGCTTTAACCGTTATCTGCATGACCGTGAACTGAAAGACACCAGTGGATCGCGTGTCTGGGCATTTTTGGGTGATGGTGAAATGGATGAACCCGAATCGATGGGATCGCTGACCGTCGCTTCGCGTGAAAAACTCGATAATCTCACCTTCGTGATTAATTGTAATCTTCAACGTCTCGATGGTCCCGTGCGAGGGAATGGGAAAATTATTCAGGAACTCGAATCGCTCTTTCGTGGTGCAGGTTGGAACGTGATCAAAGTGATTTGGGGACGTGATTGGGATCCTCTTCTCGCTCAAGATGAACATGGATATCTTGCAGAACGTATGAATGAAGCGGTTGATGGTGATTATCAAAAATATGTGGTTGCTCCTGGAAGTTATACGCGGCAACATTTTTTTGGAAAAACTCCTGAACTTTCAAAGATGGTCGAACATCTTTCTGATGAACAGATTCGACGTCTCGGTCGCGGCGGGCATGACGCACAAAAAGTCAATGCTGCTTACAAAGCTGCAATAGAGCACCGTGACAGACCAACGGTCGTGCTCTGTAAAACCATTAAAGGATATGGGCTTGGAGAAGCGGGTGAAGGTAGAAATATTACACATCAACAAAAGAAAATGAATGAAGCAGAGCTGCGCTTTTTCCGTGATCGATTTGACATTCCTATTTCAGATAAAGATTTAAAAACGACTCCTTTTTATCGTCCTTCTGAGGACAGTGAAGAGGTGCAGTATTTAGTGGAGCGGCGTCGTGCGCTCGGTGGTTTTGTTCCACAACTGCGAAATAAAAAGAAATCTCTTGCGACATTTGATCTCAAAGAATTTCCCGAATTCCTCCAAGGAACAGGAAAAGACCGAAAAGTTGCAACGACCATGGCGTTTACTTCCATGCTTTCAAAACTTTTGCGTCATGAACGATTAGGAAAATTTATTGTTCCTATTATTCCTGATGAAGCGCGCACGTTTGGAATGGATCCTCTTTTCCGACAAGTCGGCATTTATTCAGGAGTCGGGCAACTGTATGAACCGGTCGATTCCGATATGCTTCTTTATTATCGTGAAGCAAAAGATGGGCAGCTCATAGAAGAAGGGATTAGTGAAGCAGGAGCAGGAGCGACCTTTGCGGCAGCAGGAACCTGCGATGCAGCGCACGGTGTTCCGATGATTCCTTTTTACACTTTTTATTCGATGTTTGGTTTTCAGCGCATTGGGGATTTGATCTGGGCCATGCAAGATATGCCGTGTCGCGGTTTTCTCCTCGGTGCTACTTCGGGACGAACCACGCTCAATGGTGAAGGCTTACAACATCAAGATGGACACACTCCTCTTTTTGCAAGCGCTTATCCGCGCGTGCGAACGTATGAACCTGCGTTTGCTGCTGATCTTCTGGTTATGTTGCAACAAGGCATTTACGAAATGTACGAGCGTGGCGAAGATGTGATCTATTACCTCACCCTTCAAAATGAAAATTATGAAATGCCACCCTTACCTGAAGGAGTTGAAGACGGCATTATTCGTGGCATCTATCTTTTTCAAAAAGCTGCTGCAGAAAAGGGATGGCATCGCGTTCAACTCCTTGGCAGTGGCTCCATTCTCATGCAAGTTCTGAGAGCCCAGAAAATTTTGGCAGAGCGTTATCAGATTGCCGCTGATGTCTGGAATGTGACGAGTTACAGCGAACTCCGTCGCGAGGCGCTTGAAATCGAACGATGGAATATGATGCATCCTCAAGAAAAACCTTACGAACCTTACATTGTCACAACCCTCAAAAATGCTGAAGGTCCGATCATCGCTGCAAGCGATTGGATGCGAGTGGTTCCAGATCAACTTCTTCGATGGGTTCCAAAACTCTTTTCACTTGGTACCGATGGACTTGGACGCAGTGACTCTCGCGCTGCCCTTCGTCGTTTCTTTGAAGTCGATGCTGAATCGATTGTCATCGCAACGCTGACGCAACTGAAAAACGAAGGAAAGATAAAGCCCGATATCATTGTGCAAGCTATGAACGATTTTGGTTTTCCTCCTGATAAACCTGACCCGATGAGAGCTTAAGAATAAGCCAACTGATAAGGATTTTCTCGAGAAAATTGAAATTTCTTTTACCACTCATCCTGAGCTTGTCGAAGGATGTGCATCGCTCATAGTTCGACTAGCTCACCATGAGCGGAATGAAATGTCATCCTCGCGTAAGCGGGGATCCAGAAAATCTCATAAACACCTGGATTCCTGCTTTCGCAGGAATGACATCAAGGAAATATGATCATAAATATCAACAAACCAGCAGGTATAACGTCGCATGATGTGGTCGATGTCGTGCGTCGCATCACAGGTGAGCGACGTGTCGGTCACGCTGGCACACTCGATCCTTTTGCAACCGGTGTCCTCATTGTTGGTGTCACACGCGAAGGGACCAAACAACTCGGAGAAATTTCGAAAAATACGGAGAAAGAATATCGAGCCACACTTTGTCTTGGGAAAATGAGTTCCACGGGAGATCTTACCGGAGAGATTCGAGAAGGCGGCGATCCATCGTCACTCACGCGCAAACAGATTGAAAATGTCCTGAGCACATTTCGAGGAGAGAGCGAGCAAGTTCCTCCTGCATTTTCAGCCATCAAAATAAATGGGACTCCGGCTTACAAACTTGCGCGTAAAGGACAGCGGGTAGAACTTCAACCTCGAAAAATTTTTATTCATACACTGGAACTTGTCGATTTTGAATCCCCTTATCTCACCATCACTGTCACCTGCTCTTCAGGCACGTATATCCGAACTCTTGCTGAAGATATCGGTAAAAAATTAAACGTCGGAGCTTATCTCACTGAACTTACGCGAACACGTGTTGGAACATTTCAGCTTGCTGAAAGTATATCGCTTTCAGACCTTCACCAAGAAAAAGGCCTCTGAGAAGAGGCCTTTTTTGTATCATTAATATATAAAAAATTTATGCAGTCGCTGTGGTATAGGTCTTCGAGGTAATCAGTCCACCGACAATGAATTTCACAAAATTTGCTGCGATCCACATGAGAGTCATATTTAGCGAGTATGGCATGACCGCATACCAAATGAGAAGTGGAGCATTGAAGAAAAGGGAAACATAAAAGCCGTAACGAAAGCCTTCTGCTGTCCCTTTGTGTTCATAGCCTTTGGTAAAAATGAAGGTAAACATCAATGCTAAGAAGAAGTGTCCAAATACCATCCATGGCATATAGCTCATCATCTCTGTTTCAGAACGCCAGAACTGTGATGTTGCCATGTACGTCTCTTTCATGAACATGCCGTGAAAGAGCCAATCAAACAGATAAAACCACACAAACACCACAAACGTTGTGAGCCACAGCTTCTTTTGATTCGTATGCATTCTCCCCCCTTTTTGGTGAATGAACTCTAAAAACTGGCGATATTCATAGCACATTTCGAACCATAAAAAAACCGATTACTTCTTCGTCCACGTTTCGTGAAACGTTCCATCTGGGCTTGAAAGGGTCAGCGTATTTCCGGTCATCGTCATTTTCTGTTGATGCGTATTGCCGACATAGGATGGATTATAGGCTTGGGTAAAAGTGACATTCAAAAGATTTCCTTCTTGCTTATAAGGGCCTGCATAAAATTTTTCTGTTTTGCCATCTGGTGAATGATAAACGCGTGTCATCGTATTATTGGTAATCACCATCATTCCCCACCAACCCGACATATCTGCTTTTCCCTCTTTTGTGCGCGATGAAAAGTGATAGGTGCCATCATAACCTGAGGCTTGCGCAACTACTGAAACAAACAGAACTGCCACTGCGAAAAACGATGCTATTTTTTTCATAATTTCTCCTTTGGTTGGTGAATGGAAAATGCTTTGTAAAAGAGGAAATGCGAGGTGTCAATCAGAACGATGCTGAAACTTCTCAGAACGAGAAATTCTCTATTATCCTGTTTTCTTTCTTTGTCTTTTTATGGCACTTTTTTTGCTTGTTGTAACTCTTTGGAAGGAGACACGATGAAGTTGAAGTCATTTTTCTTTTCCATCCTTTTTATCTCTTCTTTGCCTTTAACGGTATGGGGCCAAAGCAACCAACTCGGTCTCATGTTTATCATGCAATCGGACAATCACGTTGTCATGGTTGATCTCGATCAGCCTTCTTCTTCTCGTGCATTTGAGTATGATCCAAATCTCCATCTTCGCGCGCATACCATGACTCTCAGTCCGGATAATCGATTTCTTTATGTCGGTACTTCAGAGCGACTGAGTTATTGTCGTAATCTCGCTGGTGCCAAAAAACTGATCGTGATGGACACATCACTTATGGGAGGAACGGCAAATCCTGTTGTGAATAGTTTTGGTGTCGAAAGGTGTCCTTGGGAAATTGGCATCAGTCCAGATTTCTCTTATGTTGCAGCTCCTATGGATCCATATTCTCTTGCTTTGTTTCAAAGAAATGGTTCGATTCATTTGGCTGATAGTAGTCATAGATTCAGCCCCACTTTAAGCAGCGGACCGGAAGTTGCATTTGGTCAAACACCGCCCCGCGTCTTTGTCACAAATGGCCAATTCCTCTATGTTATTGACCCCATAACGCATCAATTTATCGATGTTCGAAACATTACAGCTGCAAGCGGAGCTGAACTAAAAGATATTATTCTCAGCCCGGATGAACGTTTCATTTACATGATCGATAACAATTACATGCTCAATAGCAATTCAAAGTTATGGATATGGACTGGAGGGCCAGGGAATGGAACATTTACTTCAATCACCCTTCCTGGTCGTTTCCCCGAATTCGGTTGGTCCTATCCTTATAACTATCGATCTCAAATGGTCGTCGATTCGCAACACCAGATTCTTTATGTTGCAACAACCGATGCGCACACTGTTGTTGCTTTGGATACAACGACGAACCAGATCATTCGGACGATTCCGCTGAACAGCAAACCCTATCTCTTGCAGCTTCATCCTGATGGTTCAAAGCTTTATGTTTTAAGTTCAGAAGCTGCGACAGTCACTGTCCTGGAGACAGGTCAAATTCGATCTTTGAATCCGATATCTACAACCGTCCCGATTACAGGAGGACGCGATTTAAGCGACATGAAAATCCATCATACGGGCCGCTTCCTTTATATTATGGATACTGGCATGGACGCAGTACGGGTTATTGATACTTCTCTCATCGGCACACCTCGGTCACCCATGGTTGATAATATAACAGGAATCAATACTGATCCCCTTCGCCTGATTCTCTCTCGCAGTCCTTGCGAGATTTTTAATCCAACTGCTCATGAAGATGGCAATCCGTGCACTCTTGCGCGTTGTGATCCTCTTCAAGGAGGAGCCATTTCACAAGTGCCTCAACCTGGGATGAGCTGTCCTGGTGACAACGATCGTTGTAACGGGATCGATACGTGTAATGCTTTAGGAGTCTGTGACAATAATCGAATCACCGCTATTAACTTCGATGATGGCAATGACTGTACCGTCGATAGCTGCAATGCTATGAGTGGCGTTGTCACCAATGCTCCCAAAGCTGATGGCACTTCGTGTCTTTCCAATAGTCGTCGCTCTGGAATCTGTTGTGCTGCTGAATGTAAAGAAGGTCTTACCGTTTGTCCTGCTCCC
>MGRM01000005.1:0-102147 GCA_001798185.1 Deltaproteobacteria bacterium RIFCSPHIGHO2_02_FULL_44_16
CTCGGAATGAACACGAGGACGGGAAGTTTTAATTTGGCCACCCTTGGGGTGGCTCACAGCCGCCAAGCCTCCCTCGGAATGAACACGAGGACGGGAAGTTTTAATTTGGCCACCCTTGGGGTGGCTCACAGCCGCCAAGCCTCCCCCTTTGGGGGAGCGTTATGACGTTTAAGACATCAATAAATTGATCAAGGTAATCACAGCAAAAACAAGGACGAGGCTGCCAAGGCCGATCATGCCGATCTCTGTTGGAGTCATGGATCCAAAGGTTTTCGGAAGAGGGCGAGGTTCTGGATATTCCTGCGGTCCAACATTGCGCTCTACTTTTTCCCAATCACTCACCGCATCTGACGGTTCTTCCTCCACTTCTAATTTCTCTTCTGCTTCTTCTTCGAGAGGATTCGCGGTTGTCTCCACAAGGGGAATTTCCTCGGGTCGCACTTGAAGAGGCATGCGCTTTAAAGGCTCAGCTTCAAGCTGAGCGAGATTGATTTCTTGGGGATTACGAAACATCAGAACAATCGTTCCAAAAGCGATGCGATCTCCATCGTGAAGATATTCTTCTACGATACGTCGATTATTGAGAAAAGTTCCATTTTTGCTGTCAAGATCACGAACAATAATACCACCCCATCGCTTCGCGACTTTCGCATGTTGTCGTGACACGACATGTTCATGAATCGGGAAAGAACACTCTGGATCGCGTCCGATAATCAACTCTTGAATATCATCGGTGAGATGAATGCGTTTTCCTTCTTCTGAACCATTGAGCACTTCAAGACTCGGAACGGTTTCTCGATCAAGAGCTGCAAGCACGGTCTTCAGAAGTTTTACTTCCAACACATCACTTTCAGTGACCTCCTCTTCAACAAGCGCTGCCTCAGCATGTGCTGTTGTCGTAAATCGAAGATCATAGGTATCAATCGTAATCATATCGGAGTGCCGCAGAAGATGTTTTTCTTTGGAGGCAATTTTTCTTCCATTCAAAAGCGTTCCGTTTCCGCTTCCAAGATCAACGAGTAAAAAACGATCACCCTGAGCAACAACTTCGATGTGATGGCGTGAGATACCAGGGGAGAGCAAACGAATGATATTGTCATCATTGCGGCCAATCGTGATCCGAGGTTCGAGACACTCGTGGACTCGTTCTCCTTCTTTGCCTCGTTCGCTGATGATTAGTCGTGGCATGCGATATTTTCGCTCGCGATATAACGTCGAGCCACCTCTCGTTCGGTATTAAAACGGACATCGGCGACATTCAAAAAGCGACAAAAGGTTTTTCCCGCTTGCGAAGACTTTCCTTCCTGTTGATAGAGTGTTGCTAAATTATACAACGTCCGGGCATGTCGAGGATCAATGGTGATCGCTGTTTCCCAAACATCTTCTGCCTTGCTCTGCTCGTCTTGATAGAGATACGTGAGCCCCAGATTGAAATAAGCATCGACAAAATTGGGATTCATTTCTTTCGTTTTGGTAAAGGCCTGTTCTGCTTTTTCGTACGATTTTTTTTCTCCTTCTTCATCGCCACGCGCTTGCGCTTCTTCCGCAAGTTTGAACTCTACCATGCCAAGTTGAAACCATCCTGCTTCATGGAAATTGTTGAGGGTTGTCACACTTAAAAATTCAGTGCGCGCTTTTGGATATTCTTTTTCGTGAAGATAAAAAAGACCGAGTTGCATGTGAGCTTCAATCGAATTAGGATCAATTTCAATGGCTTTTTGAAAAGCATTTTGCGCTTTGTACGGTTCATTTTTTGCCAGATGGAGATTGCCGAGCTTTAACCATGGATCAAGAGCTTGCGGATCATCGCTAATCGCAAGGCGATATCGAATAATCGCATGCTCATAATCTCCGAGTTCTCGATAGAGATCAGCTAACTGAATATGGACATACGGAAGATTCGGATCGAGTTCGGTTGCTTTTTTGAGAGAACTTTCCGCAAACGGAATGTAACTTTTATCTTTACTCTCTTTTGTTTTTTGAATGTAGGCGAGTCCTAAGTTGTAGTGAGAGTCTGGACGGGTGCCATCTTTCTTGATTCCTTTTTGAATGATCTCAATGGCTTTATCTGTTTTCCCTTGCGCTAAGTAGACAGCGCCTAAGTGGCTGTAGGCTGCTGCATACTTTGAATCGAGGGCGATCGCATGTTGAAACTGTTTTTCAGCGTCGGTATAAGCGCCGCGTTGTTTAAACACCACGCCGAGATTGTTATACGCTTCCACATATTGAGAGGAGAGTTCGATTGCCGTTTTGAATTCGAATTCAGCTCGGTCTAAATCATTTTCTGCAAGCGCCACGATACCTTGGTTATTATGATATCCCGCCCGAGTGGAAGGAAGTGTGTTTTTTTTCCCACATGAGAGCGAAAGCAAGAAGAGTCCAATCATAAAAACACGTAACAAGAGTAATATCTTCCTGTCATTCCCGCATGTTGTTAGCGGGAATCTCATGGGATCCCCGCTTTCGCGGGGATGACAGCAGTTCATATTGTCGTTATGTTTCATTTTTCTGATCCTTGTGGTTCAAGGCATGAATCTAACTGAGTTGCTTTTCTCATGGCTTGTTTGGATAGAGCGCGCTTTTCACGCGCATTTGCCATCAGGGAGAGTTCATACCAGGAAAGAGCATCTTCGGGAATAAAAAGAGTTGCCTGTTCAAAGGCTGCTTCAGCTTTTTTTGTATTCCCCTCTTTTTTTGCCTGTATTCCTTCCACAAAGGCAGCATGGCCCTGTAAAAAACGATTTTCAAGAGGAAGATGGAGATCACTTTTCGCAAGAGCTTTCGGTTTTTTGGGAAGCGATCGCGGTGAAGGAGTTCGCTTGGCAAGATTTACCATGCGTGCCAGTTCTTCTTCTGCTTTTTGAACATGAAGGGCGAAATTGTCTTGATTCTGTTTTTTGTAAAGCCCCCAAAAAATATGAGTATCCACAACTCCCTGATACCCGAGAGGAGACTGATAGTCTGCACGCTTCGCTTCCTGAAACCATACGAGCGCTTGTTCAATTTTCTCAGGAGCATATGTTTCTAATGTTTCTCTTCCTTGAGTATAGTTTTCATAACATTCGGTGGAGATTGTGGCGTCACGAATACGATCAAATTGAAGAGCGTCATAAGGAGTATTGAAAAAAACGAATAATTTTTTTGCGCTGTCAGCAATGTGGGGAAAAAAATCTCGATGTTTGGGATAGGGAAATGTCAACGCATGTTGACTCGCAAGCTTCCCTCTTTTCTCTTTTACCGAAATGTACAAGCGTAAGACCCCTTGTTGAACTTGGAAAGAGCCATCAATGATAAAGTCAGGTTGCAGGGTTGATGAGAGACGGGCGGTGATTCCACTGAAAACTCTTATTTTTCCGCCGGTGCGGAGAAGATCAGCAAGAAAATTGCGAATCCCTAATGAAAGCCAGGCATCTTCCGGACGTTCGGTTTGATTCTTAAATTCCTGAACCAGAATGCTGGGCCCAGAGGGGAGAGATTGGAGTTCTTGCTCTGTCATGACCCGAGGCCAATCAATACAACGTGCATTGGCAAACGTTTGTCCCGGAGCAGAGAAGAGAAAGAAGAGGGAAAGAAGGAGGGTGACGATGAAAGAAAAAGGCATAGAAAAAACTATCTCTATTTCTTCAATGAAAATCAAGAGTTCACTTGCTCTTCCCTGGACCTTCATTCTTATCTATGCTATTTCCTTTTTTCATGGCTCAAGAAGAAAAGCCTCAAAAAGGGACTCCCCTTTCGGTGAATCCAGAAGATCGAACCGTTATTCGAAGAGATGGTGGTTCTGAAGAGACTCCTTCACGACCAAAAATCTATCTTCCTCCGTATGTTGTGGTGGTGGATGGTCCTCGTGTCGGGTCGCGATTTCCACTCCGAGATGACCCGAATATTATTGGCAGAGCTATTGGGGTGAGTGTTCGTTTGGATGATCAGAGTGTTTCCCGGCAGCATGCGGAGATCACCAAAGCAAAAGGGGGATGGATCGTCAAAGATTTGGGAAGTAAAAATGGGACTTCTGTCAATGGAGTCCTTCTCACAGATCCCGTGATCATTGGTCACAAGGATCTGGTAAAAACAGGTATTTATATTTTACGTCTTATTGCTCAGGAAACTCCTCTTCACGAAGAGATGACGCTCCCTCCTGAACTCGCTTCAGCCGATAAAACCTTGATGGGCAATGCGCCTCCAGAAGCCCCAACGGCAAGCGCGATTTCTCAGATGAAAAAAGAAAAAAAGAATGACATTGACGAAGAAAGTGTAGAAGTAAGACCGTCTTCGCGCATGAAAAAAATCCTGATGTGGGGTGGGGGAGCTGTGGTGATTGTGCTCCTTGCAACTTTTCTTTCAAAATCACTCTTTAAGTCCTCATCCAAAATAAAGGAAGGGCTGCAAACCCCTGCGATGGAAGAGCCCCTGGCATCGGAAGAGATTGCCTCATTGACTCCTCCTGAGGCAACAGCACCACCATCTCCGCCAGTATTACCGACAGAGCCTGCGACTCCGTCATTCCCAGAACCGCCGGGGATGACTCCGACTCCAGGACAAGAGATGCCTTCTGCTTCAGCTCCGGCAATGCCGCCTTCGGTATCAGTTCCGCAAACGGCGGAAGCCGCAAAAATTCCTCTTTTTCTCGATTTTGTTTCCAGTCCTCTTCCTGCAAAAATTCACTTTTTGGAAAAAGAGCTCGGGGTCACACCTCTTCGCGTCAATATGTCGCTTGAGCCAAACCGTACCTATGCGGTGCAAGCTGTTTTTGAAATGCCTGAAATAAAAGAAACGTACACACAACAAGTTGAGTTTACGGTCGATCCTGAAAAATCGATGGTTCCTCTTCTTTTTCGCGGACCGATCGGTATCATTCGCATTGATCAACTTCCGCGAGATGTAGAGCTCTATTTAGAAGGAAGTTTTGATCACGATCAATTTCGTCAACGTTCATTGAAATTCGATGACATTGTTTTGCAGAAACCGATGTATATTCCTTATGGCTCTTATCGCGTTGAACTTCGACGCGCGCGAAAGCTGAGCGAGACATCGCAAACGTTTGTGCAGGATATTATTCTTCGGCGAGATTTTATTCTTTCAAAAGAGAGTCCAACCTTTTTTGTCACGGTTCGAGATGAAGACCTTTCGGTCTTTCCTGTTGATATTCGATCCCTGCCGCTCAATGCTGATGTTTTTATTGATGGGAAAAAAGTCGGCAAAACTCCATTTCAAGGTATTTTCCCGCTTGGTGAACATCGCCTTTCGCTTCGTAAGGAAGGTTTTTTTGAACATACCGAAATTTTAAAAGTCGATATCAATACTCCTTATGCAACAGAAGTAGAGCTCAAAACTTCTCTTGCAGGGGCTCATGTGAATAATGCCCGCGCAGCGCTTCGACAAAATCTTTATCAAGAAGCGATTAATGAGTTAGCTGAAACGTTGAAAACGCAACCGACTCCATCAGAAGAAGCGCTTTCGAATTATCTTTTAGGGAAAGCCTATCTTGGCGTTGGAGATGCAACACGAGCGCTTGGCTATTTTCAAAAAGCCAAAGAATATGAAGATCAGAAATATCCAGCGTTGCTCGGCATGGTGAATGCCTATGCGGTGCAAGGTCAAACCAAAGACGCTCTTCCGCTTCTCGTCGAAGTTTTACTCAAAGCAGAAACAGAAGAGGTAAAGAAAGAAGCCAATGCTCTTTTTCAAAAAATTTCACCCTTTCGCTCAGTCATTTATATTTATTCTGAACCTGCGGGAGCAAAAGTGATTGTGAATGATAAACCGATCGAAAAGATAACGCCGGTCATACTTCATGAATTGCCACTTGGAAATTATCGTCTTCGTCTGGAGAAGGCGGGATACCAAGCAACGGATCTGAATTTAACCCTCTCGGTGAATGAGTTTAATCCTGTTATTGTGACTCTCAAACCCTTACCCCAATAAGATCTACGGTCAATAGTCTATATCCATGGTCTCAAAAGGGGGCTTGACCTTTTTCTCAGAAGGTTCCATCTCTTCAGCATGTCAGAACATGAACTGGATATGGAACGTAAAATTCTTCGCATTTTGAAAACTCGTTTCCGAGGAGAAGGAGGAGAGGAGTTTCAGAAACGCGCTCATCGTTTAGCGGAATCTCTGTTGGAGATGGGACTTCTTCAAGAAGCAAAAAAAGCTTTTGAACGCCTCTTGAAAATCAATCCGAGTGATAAAGCAGCACGAAGTGCTCTTACCGAGATTCGGGAATTTTTGAATTGAGGATCTTATGCTGCATCTCTTGAGAGTTTTTTCCTTTTTTCTTTTTGTTTTTTTGTTTACGGCTGCGTCAGCCGAGCTTCGTCAAGCTGATATGAAACTTCAAGCTCCTCCAACACAAGCTGCAGCGCTTCTTCAGCAAGTTGATATTTTAAGTCTTTATTTTTCTTCAACCCATATTGCGTATGCACCGCATCTTCTCCAAGAGAAACTTATTGAGATCGAAGCCACCGTGCTTGATCCTTCACTTCTTTTGGATCAAAAAAAGCTGGAAAATATTTTAATGCGGCAGATTCAAGTTTTTTTGAGAGAACTGAAAATTCGTCTTTCGCTCTATGCGCCGATGGTGGCAAAACACTTTGATGAAAACACCGATATTCGATTTGTGATCAACCAAGGAGTGCATCGGAAACCTCTCGGAAGTTGGAGAGAAGGGAAGCTTTCCCTCTATGGCCAACCTTTTCCTGTCGAAACGGTGGCATCGGCTCCTCCACAAAAAGAAACGGTTTTTCAGATCAACGAAGCTCGTGTGGTGCAGGATGAGGGGAAGTTAGAGCTGTGGCGCAGTTGTCCTGCCTATCGTGGAAAATAAAAATCATTCTGTGCTAAAAAGATGATGTCCCCAATCGCCGGTGAGAAAAACTTCCTTTCCATTGCTGAGTTTGGTGTATCCTTCAAGTTCAGAATAAAAGAGGAGACAACGAGTTTGTTCAATTGCGTTTTCAGCGTTATTCAAAGGGACCGCCTTATCGACATCGATTGAACTCAGACGCCAACCTTCCCACAAATTAATATTTTGGACCAAAATCATTTTTTGATTTTCATCGTTCCAGTGAATGTCCTGCACAAGCTGAGGAATCTCAAAACGATGAATAATGACTCCTGAATCTTCAATGTTATTTGCGGTTGAGAGGAGTGTGGGGTCCATAAGGAGAAGTTCATTCTTGCGATCAGTGGGATCATATTCTGCGGAAGCCACGTACCATATTCCATGATAGAAAACATATTCAGGTCTTGTTCCACGATGGTTGGAGGAAATTTCTTTGAGGAGTGCGCGATCCAGGATGCGATCTTCATAAAAAAGATTCCAATCAATGAGATACAACCAACCTCCTGTGCCGATAAACGTTGGAAAATCTTTGCGATAAGCAAGTCCTGTGGGATGAGGAATGAGATTTCTCTCTTGAACCGTCAATTGTCCAACCCATCCTGTCGGTTGCAATTCCATATCGAATTCTTGAACTGTTCCTGTAGCAGCATGACCATAGAGATAGACTGAATTCTCGATGACTTGGATTCCTTGTCCACTGCCAACTTGCGCTGAATCGTACGCTTTTAATGTCGGAAGTTCATATTGCATATTGGGCATACCATCGCAGGTGAGTGATTCGCATGCGGTAAGAAAGGAAAGCAAGAACAAGAAATATCGGAATACTGATGAAAAAGACATGTGCGCGCCCTGCAGGATTCGAACCTGCGACCACTTGATCCGAAGTCAAGTACTCTGATCCGCTGAGCTAAGGGCGCTCGCTTTTTTCCAAATCAAGAAGGAATTTTTTAATCTTCAATCCACCGCCAAATCCAGTAAGGCTTCCATCTTTTCCAATGACGCGATGGCAGGGGACGATGATCGAGAGAGGATTTCGTCCATTGGCCATGCCAACGGCGCGAGCTTTTTTTGAATCACCCAAGCGTTTCGCTTGTTCGCCGTATGAGATCGTTTCTCCATAAGGGATTTTTTGTAATTGTTTCCAAGCTTTCTTTTGAAAGACGGTCCCCTCTGGTGAAAGAGGAAGGTCAAATGTATTTCGCTTGTGTGAAAAATATTCTGTAAGCTGACGTTTTGCTTCTCCAAGGAGAGGATGACGTGCAGATTTTTTTGCATGCTGAAGTTTTGTGACAACCTCACTTTTTTTCAGATCGCTGGGCCATAAGATTTCTTTAAGACCGCTCTCTGTTGCCACAATTGTGATATTTCCAATCGGTGTCTTTAATTGGTCATAAAACATATAGGTCTCCTTTTTGTGAGCGGCCCGAGAATCGAACTCGGAACCCGCAGATTAAGAGTCTGCTGCTCTACCAATTGAGCTAGCCGCCCGAAACAAACCGTCGAAAATGCCCAGCTCCTTCGTTGTTTTCGTCAACACAAGCTGCGACGTACATCAAAGTACGTCTCGCTTGGCTTCCTCAAACTGCCTCGTAGTTGGATCATTTTGGACGGTTTGTCGATAATATTGTGAGCTCGTTTAGAGGCGAAGAGAGGAAAAAACAAGAGTTTTTTCGCGGGGAAATTTTCTATTGATACCATTGACACTGCATGTTACGAGCGATCGTTCACAACATGAATGGAGATCGGATACCGATGGAACCTGATGGAGCGCTCCACGCGGTCATTCTTGCAGGGGGGGAAGGGACGAGATTTCATCCTCTTTCAACTCGTGACCGACCGAAACAATTTCTCTCTTTTTTTGGGAAAGAGAGTTTTCTTCAGCAGACGTTTGAGCGAGTGAAGTGTGTTGTTCCGCCTGAACGTTGTTATGTCATGACTAATGTTCGTTATACTTCTCTTGTAAAAGAACAACTTCCTGAACTTTCTTCATTCCATATCGTAAGTGAATATGAAAAAAAGAATACAGCCCCTGCGATTGCGTATGTGACACGTTTGATTCAGGATCGTGATCCACATGCAGTGATCGCCATTTTTCCTTCAGATCATATGATTGATGATCCCGAGGTATTTCAGAAAACCATACGGAAAGCTGCTCTTGTGGCAAAAGAATATCAACGTATTGTCACGATTGGCATTGCTCCCACCTGGGCATCTCCCGAATATGGTTATATTCAGCGTGGGCATTTTCTGGAACCAGAGGTAAATACAGTGTGCGCTTTTCACGAAAAACCTGATCAAAAAACAGCCGAACAGTATCTTCACGAAAAAGAATATTTTTGGAATTCAGGGATGTTTCTTTTCCCGGCGAATCTGATGCTTCAAGAAATTCGCGCATTTCTTCCAGAACTTTATGCTTTGCTTTCAGTCTTTGAACTGAATCAACATTTTTTAGAGACGTACTTTAAAAAAGTTGAATCTCTTTCTCTTGATTATGGCGTCATTGAAAAAAGTTCTCATCTCGCCATGATAGAAGCCAATTTTTCATGGAGCGATATTGGAACATGGAAAGGTTTAAACGATTACGTGAGAAGAACGGGAAGAGTCCTGGATACTTCTCTTGAGCGGATGATGCTGGAACAACTTGCTCGCGAAGGGATTGCATGAGTCAATCTTGGTACATTCTTCAAACGAAGCCGGCAAATGAAGAACGCGTTCGTCAACATTGTCTTCTTGCAGATATTGAAGTTTTTTTGCCACGAGTGAAACGACTTTTTCGTGGTCGTCGTCGACCGACAGAACGATTGACTCCTCTTTTTCCCTCCTATCTTTTTATTTATGCTGATCTTCGCGATGGTGATATGTATCACAACCTTCGTTTCACACGCGGTGTCCGAAAAGTTTTGGGTGTGGGGCGGACTCCTCTTCCGGTAGATACGGCAATCGTGGATGTTATTCGCGAGAGGATCGATAAGAATGAAATTTTATTGGAGCAGGTAAGATATCAAAAAGGGGAAAAAATTCGTGTTCTCCAAGGACCATTGGCAGATCTCGTCGGAGTCTTGGAAAAACCGGTGTCGCCGGAGGGAAGGGTGCGTGTTCTTCTTCATGCCTATCAAAAATCGATTCGAGCTGAGCTTTCCTGCGCTGATATTGAATTAGCTTCATGATGTTCTTGACTCTTGACACCGAAGTAAAGTACTCAACGTTCACTCCGTGAACATTTCTTCTTTTCACCGTCATGGGGAAAATATCTCCTGTGATCGCTCTTTTTCTGCAGCGAAAGGGCGGTAGCCTGTCTTGAGTATCGTTATTCTATGCCACGAAAATCATCTTCATTCAATACGAGCGCTGAACTCAAAATTTTAGAACATCTGTCGGAGAAACCGCAGAATATTTCTCAACGAGAAATTGCTCGTCGGAGCGGTTTTTCTGTGGGTCTTATCAATGCGGTTATTCGGCGCCTTGTGACGACAGGATATGTAAAAACGTCTCGCCTGAATCGACGTTCGCTCGAATATTTATTGACCTCCGAAGGTTTTGCGCGCAAAGCGATGAAATCGTATCGTTATGTGCTCAAAACAGTACAAAATTATCATGCGATCCATCTTTTTCTCGTCGATCTCTTTCAAGATTTGCAACAAAAGAGGATCAAAAAATTTTACCTCTACGGAAATGGGGAAATGGCGACATTGGTCGAGAATTTTTTTTACGAAGCTCGGATTAAGGGGAAGCTTTCCCGATCTCTGCCACGAAAAAAGGAGAAAGAAGGAATTATTTTGAACGTGACTTCATCCCCGTATGCAAAAGGCGATGTTCTGGTCATTGATTTGATGTGCGAGCTTGAGCAGGCGATGAAGAACTGCAATCAGAAGGAACAATGGTTGCAAGAATTACCATGAAAAGAATAAAAGCATAAAAAGAGGAGATCATTTCATGAAAAAATTGTTGTGCTTTTTAATGGTAGGATGTGTGACTTTTTTACCCTCGTTTGCGGCCTTTGCTCAAGATGCCGGTTTTTCGGTGGGGGGACAAGGACAGGCGTTCGGTACTCGTCGACAGATGAATCGAAACATTCAATCCGGTGGAGTATCGTCATTTAATCGGAGTCAAACAAACGATGACAATGCGGAGTATGATTTTTCAAATCTCCGACGTATTCCGACAACAGCAGGAATGGGAGGCTATCAAGTTCATGTTCTTGGACAAATTCAAAATCCTGGGACCTATCGTTTTCCTCCGTCGACCAGGTTAGATGAAGCGGTGACCATGGCAGGAGGACTTCAAACGCGTGGATCAAAGCGAAATATTGAACTTCGGAGAAAAGATGGAGTTGCTCGCTATGATTTGTTTCGTTTTCAGACATTTGGAGATTTAAGCCAAAATCCTTTTTTACTCGATAATGACGTTATTTTTGTTCCGTATGGAGAGCACCATGTCATTTTGCAAGGTCCGGTGAAACAAACGGGGACCTTTGAGTTGTCTTCGCGTGATCAATCCATTTGGGATTTGCTCCAACTTGCAGGAGGATTTACAGCTGGTGTTTCAAAGTCAGGAGACGTGACTGTGATTCGTTATGTGGATACTGAAAAGCAGCTCTTCGAGATAAAAAATATAGAACCAGAATTGAAAGAATTTCTCCTTCAACACGGTGATATTGTCGTGATTCCCCATCTTTTAACGAAAGAAGCGAAGTTTGATTATGACATTAGTGCGCTCCCGGCGGATAATCTTTTTTATCCGTCATTTAATGATAATGTGTTTGTCCTTGGGAGCGTGGCGCTTCCGGGCGGTTATCCTTTTAATCCACACTATTCAGTCCGTGAATTTGTCTATCTTGCGGGCCCTCAAGTGAATGCAAATTTAAAACGCATGTATATTTTGACAGCGCAAGGCAAGCGAATCAAAAGGGATGATTTTGGAATGCATCGTTTAAGTCCCGGAGACACGATTGTTGTCCCATCGCGAGCATGGACCACGGACAATGTCGTGAAATGGTATACGACGGTGACGACAAGCGTTCTCGCAGGCGCTGCCGTTTATGGTATTGTCAAATAAAACATGACGATGCGTTCCAAAAAAGTTCTGGTGACAGGAGCCGATGGTTTTATCGGAAGCCATCTGGTGGAAACGCTTGTCAATGAAGGCTATGAAGTCCGTGCCTTTGTTTTTTATAATTCTTTTAATTCTTGGGGATGGCTTGATACGTTTCCCGCATCTCTGCTTCAAAATATTGAAATTGTGTGTGGAGATATTCGTGATCCCCATGGAGTAAGAAAAGCAGTAAAAGATATGGATATGGTCTTTCATCTTGCGGCGCTTGTTGCGATCCCTTTTTCGTATCATTCCCCTGATGCGTATGTAGATACGAATGTAAAAGGAACACTCAATATTTTACAAGCTTGCGTCGATATGAGTGTCGAGCGTGTCTTGATCACGTCGACATCAGAAGTGTACGGAACAGCGAAGCATGTCCCTATTGAAGAGACTCATCCTTTTCAAGGTCAGTCTCCGTATAGTGCGACGAAGATTGGGGCTGATCGACTTGCAGAATCTTTTTATCGGTCCTTTCAACTTCCTGTTACGATTGTTCGTCCTTTTAATACCTTTGGTCCGCGGCAATCGGCACGCGCTGTTATTCCCACGATTGTGACGCAATTAATGACGAACTCAGACACGATCAATCTTGGCTCATTGCTGCCCACGCGAGATTATACGTTTGTCAAAGATACCTGTAATGGTTTTATTTCCATTGCCAGTACTGAGAAAACTATTGGAGAGGAAATCAACATTGCCATGCAAGAGGAACGCTCCATTGGTGATATTGCGAAAATGATTTTCGAACGGATGAATGTCGAAGCAAAGATTATCTGCGACGATGCTCGACTGCGTCCGGAAAAAAGCGAAGTGATGCGTCTTTACGGAAGCAATCAAAAGTTAAAACAACTGACGACCTGGAAGCCGCAATATACGTTTGAACAAGGACTCGATGAAACTATCGCCTGGTTTCGAGAAAATATTCATCGTTATAAACCACATTTATATAATCTTTGAAAAGTCCGCAGGAGGCTCAACACGTCTCCGAGAGACTTTTCAATATTGTGTTAGATTGACTGCACATGATCAACCATCAAAAAAAGATACCACTTTCAGTTCCCTCTTTACGTGGCAATGAACTCAAATATGTGACGGAGTGTATTGAAACCGAATGGGTTTCTTCAGTGGGGAGTTATGTAAATCGTTTTGAAGAAGCGATTGCCTCTTTTCTGGGTATTTCTTCTGCAGTTGCGTGCGTCAATGGAACGGCTGCTCTGCATTTAGCGATGATCTTGTGTAATGTTCAGCAAAACGATGAAGTCATTGTTCCCACAATTACGTTTATTGCTCCGGCAAATGCGGTTCGTTATGTGGGCGCAGAGCCGGTGTTTCTGGATTGCGATGAGAAATTAAATATTGATCCTCAAAAATTAGAGGACTGTTTAAAAGAATGTTATACGAAAGCCCCGCAAGGGGCGACAGGCGTGATCAATAAAAAAACAGGACGATGTTTGAAAGCGATTGTCGTGGTGCATGTTTTCGGTCATCCGGTGGATATTGAGCCGATACGAAAACTCGCTGATCTTTATCAGCTGAAAATTATCGAAGATGCGACAGAATCGCTGGGATCTTTTTATTCCTCCCTTCAGGGTAAAAAATATATGGCGGGTACGGTGGGAGATGTTGCGTGTCTTTCCTTCAACGGAAATAAAATTATTACGACTGGTGGCGGTGGGATGCTGCTGACACATGACAAAACTCTTGCAGAAAAAGCGCGACATTTAAGCACCCAAGCCAAAAGTGATCCCCTTTATTATGATCACGATATGGTTGGATTTAATTATCGCCTGACCAATATTCAAGCCGCTTTGGGTGTTGCTCAGATGGAACAACTTGAAAGCTTTGTGCGAATCAAACGAGAGAATTTTTATAAATATCAAGAGCTTCTTCAAGATATCAAGGGACTCAGTCTCATTGAAGAACCTGCGTATGCAAAAAGTAATTACTGGCACTATGCGCTCATTGTTGATGACCCAGAAAGAGCGCAGCTCCGCGATCATCTTGTAAAAAGTTTACGTGTTCAAGGGATTGAAGTCCGACCTCTGTGGAGACCAAATCATCTTCAGAAACCATATCACCACTCTTTTGCCTACGAACCGACGCGAGCTCTTTGGTATGGAGATCGTGTCTTGAATCTTCCTTGTAGTGTCTCTCTCACCGATGATGATATTCATCATGTGGCAACCACCATACGAGGGCTTTATGGAAATGCTTGAATCGCTTTTGACTACACCCGATGTTTCCATCAAGACAGCGTGGAAAAAACTTAACGACAATGGATATAAAGTGCTCTTTGTTGTTAGTGACGAGCGACAGCTCATGGGCATTGTGACTGATGGAGATGTAAGACGGTGGGTGCTCGAAGAAAAATCGCTGCTTGAAAGTGTTCAGAAGGTCATGAACCCAAACCCTATTGCAGCACAGGAAACAGAAGATTTAGCAGAGATGAAAAAGAAGCTGCTTGACCATCGCATTGATTGCATTCCGGTTATTGATCTTGCTCGTTCACTCAAGCGCGTCATTTTTTGGAATGAAATTTTAGATCAGAAAGCTTCAATCACAGAAAAAATGGAGCTGCCTGTCGTCATTATGGCAGGGGGAAAGGGAGCGCGGCTCGATCCCTTCACGAAAATCCTTCCCAAACCTTTGGTCCCGATTGGAGATAAGCCCGTGATTGAAGTGATTATGGAGAGATTCGCCCGCTTTGGAGCAAAACACTTCTATATTTCCCTCAACTATAAAGCCAACATGATCAAAGCCTATTTTCAGGATTGTGTGCATAGTCATATCATTGAATATATACAAGAAGAAAAACCTTGTGGAACAGCAGGTTCTATCTCTCTTCTTCAAGGAAAACTTTCAACGCCTTTTATTGTCTGCAATGCCGATATTCTCATTGATGCAAACTACGCTGATATGGTCCGATTTCATGCAGAGCAGAAAAATAAGATTACCTTGGTCTGTTCCATGAAACATTTTCCAATTCCTTATGGTGTGGTGGAAATTGAAAATGGTGGCGAGCTCAAAACTATTACGGAAAAACCAGAGTTTGATCATTTGGTGCTCACTGGCCTTTATATTGTGGAGCCAGAACTCATTCGTCTTATTCCGCGGGATCAGGAATTTCACATGACCCATCTCATTGAAAAACTTCGCGCTGAAGGTGAAAAAATTGGTGTCTATCCTGTTTCTGAGAAAGCTTGGATGGACGTGGGTGAACTTGAAAGCTATCGAGAAACGCTTCGGAAATTTCAATGAGAAAAATTTGTGTTATCACAGGATCGCGTGCTGAATATGGACTTCTTCGTTGGACCATGGAAGAAATCAAAAAAGATTCGAACTGTACACTTCAGATTCTTGCCACGGGGACGCATTTTGCAAAGCGTTTTGGTGAGACGTATCATTTTATTGAAGAAGACGGTTTTTTTATCGATGAAAAAGTTCCACTTCCGAGTGAAGGTGATACGATTCCTGAAACTGCTGAGACTATCGGTGTTGCTATCCCCGCTCTTACGCACGCTCTTTTACGTCTTTCGCCAGACATTGTGGTGCTTTTGGGAGATCGTTTTGAGATTCTCGCAGCCGCAATTGCAGCGACTCTCCTCAAAATTCCGATTGCCCATATTCATGGGGGAGAATCTACGCTTGGTGCTTTTGATGATGTTTTTCGTCATGCCATTACAAAAATGTCGTTCTTTCATTTTGCAGCGGCTGAACCGTATCGACAGAAAATTATTCAGATGGGAGAAAGTCCTGATCGTGTTTTTTGTTTTGGCGCCCCCATGCTTGATAGTTTAGAACGCCTCACTTTTCTTTCTCGAGGAGAACTTCAAGAACGATTGCAATGTCAACTCAAGTCTCCAATTTTTTTAGTAACGTATCACCCCGTCACTCTCGAACATGAACGCTCTCTCCAAAAAATAAAAACTCTCTTAACATCGTTAGATCAATTTCCAGAAGCGAGTCTTATTTTTACACGTCCGAATGCTGATCCCGACAACAAAATTATTTATGAGATGTTGGATGCTTATGTTGAAAAAGAAAAAGAACGCGCCTTCGTTTTTACATCGCTGGGAACTCTTCTCTATTTAAGTCTTATGCAGCATGCTGACGTCGTCATTGGAAACTCTTCGAGTGGAATTATCGAAGCTCCAGCGTTGAAGAAGGCTTCAGTCAATATTGGAGATCGACAAAAAGGGCGTTTGATGTCTGATTCGATTGTGCAAGCAGTGGATGAACGAGAATCTATTTGTGAAGCGATCAAGAAAGCTCTCTCTCCGGATTTTCAAAAGAAACTTGTGAAAATTCAAAACCCTTATGGAGAGAAGGGTGAGGTTGCAAAAAATATGGTGAATATTTTGAGAACTGTTTCTCTTTCTGAAGACATGCTCAAGAAACCTTTTTATTCAGGAAATTTTCAACCAAATGCCAATTGTTCGTATCATTCCGAAACTTGAAATAAAGGGACCTAATTTAGTGAAAGGTATTCACCTCGAGGGGCTTCGTGTCCTGGGGAAACCGGAACATTTTGCTCGTTATTATTATGAACAAGGGGCAGATGAGCTTGTGTATCAAGATGTGGTTGCAAGTCTGTATGGACGAAACAGTTTGCTCGAAATGATCCGCAAAACCTCACAAGAAATTTTTATTCCCTTAACGGTTGGCGGTGGATTGAGGTCTCTTGAAGATATTCGCGAAGTATTGCGAGCTGGTGCAGATAAAGTCGCTTTGAATACCGCCGTGCTTCGAGAACCAAAGTTGATACAAAAAGCATCTCAAATGTTTGGATCATCCACTATTCTTGTTTCGATTGAAGCCATAAAAAAACACGATGGTTCCTATGAGGCGTATACAGATTGTGGCCGTGAAGAAACGGGTATCAATGCTATAGAGTGGGCAAAAGAAGTTGAAACATTAGGCGCAGGTGAAATTATGCTTACCTCAATTGATGGCGAAGGAACAGGGCGGGGTTATGATCTTGAGCTGACAAAAACAATTGCGCAAAGTGTTTCCATTCCGGTCATTGCTTGTGGTGGAGCGGGAAATTTTCATCATATTCGTTCTGTGATCAAAGAAGGTTTTGCCGATGCGGTGTGTCTTGCCTCGATGCTTCATTATAATTTCATCAAACATGCTCAGAGTCATAAAGAAAATTATTCAGTTGAGGGAAATACGAAATACTTAAATGCGAGTACGCCTTTTACATTAGTAGAAGAAACCACGCTTTCTGAAATAAAACGTCACCTTGAAGAGTGTGGAGTCCATTGCCGATTTCAGGAGAATTCCCATTTCTAATACTCCCACAACCGTCATTATCGACTATGGTATGGGTAATCTTTTCAGCGTCAAAAATGCGTGTGAAAAAGTAGGATTATCTGTGACCGTTACGGCATCGAGACAAGAAATACAAAAGGCTCAGGCGGTGATTCTTCCTGGGGTCGGCGCTTTTGGTGATGCGATGAAAGAGCTTCATCGTCTTGATCTCGGCTCTTTATTGAAAGAGATTGCTGCATCAGAGACACCTTTTTTTGGTATCTGTCTTGGAATGCAATTGCTCATGACACAGAGCCACGAATTTGGTCAGCATCGAGGACTCGACATTATTCCAGGTCATGTTGTTCGTTTTGAGCATCCTGTTGAGCCGGATGGTACGAAATTAAAAGTTCCAGAAGTTCAATGGAACCGAGTTCAGAAAATATCTTCAGAAAAAGATACGTGGAAGGGAACACTTTTGGATGGGATTTCGGATGGAGCTTTCTTTTACTTTGTGCATTCGTTTTACTCAGTCCCCGATGATGCTCGATATACTCTTTCCACTTCATCTTATGGACAACACACCTATTGCTCCACTCTGCGCCATAAAAATATCTTTGCTTGTCAATATCACCCAGAACGAAGTGGTGAGGTTGGTCTCAAAATGTATCACAACTTTGCGATGACAATTCGCCAACGTTTCAATGAAAGATAAGGAGAGTATTATGGAAGAAATGAAAACACTTCATGGTCTGCCAGCGAATGTTGTTTATTGTAAGCGCTGTGTCATGTCCAATCAGCGTCCAGCGTCTGTCCCTGAGTTCAAGCATACGAAAGATTGGAAAGCAGAAACTCGAAAGACGTTGCAGATCGATAACAACGGTATATGCGATGCATGTCATTATGCAGAACAAAAGGAACAGATTGACTGGAAAACGCGCGAGGAAAAACTTTTAAAGCTTCTGGATCAACATCGTCGTACCGATGGAGGATATGACTGCATTGTTCCGGGAAGTGGTGGTAAAGACAGCGTCTACGCTTCGCATGTTCTCAAGTACAAGTATGGCATGCATCCTTTGACAGTGACATGGCCACCGATTCTTTATACCGATTACGGGTATCAAAATTTCAAAAATTGGATTGAAATTGGCGGCTTCGATAATATTACCTTTAAGCAAAATGGAAGGGCGATGAGGTTGTTGACCAAACTGAGTATTGAAAATCTTTTTCACCCGTTCCAAACTTTTATTCTTGGGCAAAAGAACTTAGCTCCGAAAATTGCAGCCAAATATAAAATTCCGCTTATTTTTTATGGTGAAAATGAAGCTGAGTATGGAAACCCCATTGCTGATAACGCAAGTTCTTTGCGGGATAAATCCTACTATTCCATGAAGCATATCAATGAAATGTATTTGGGGGGCGTTTCTATTTCCCAGTTACAAGAAAAATATAAACTCACGTTGAACGATATTATGACATTTCTTCCCGCACCCTCGGAAGAACTTGATCATTCTCATATCGAGGTTCACTATTTAGGATACTATCTGAAGTGGACTCCTCAAGAGAGTTATTATTATGCAGTTGAAAATTCCGCATTTAAAGCTCGTCCGTTTAGAACACAAGGGACGTACAGTAAGTATAATAGTATCGATGATAAAATTGATGATCTTCATTACTACACGACGTTTTTGAAATTCGGTTTGGGACGCGCTACGTATGATGCTTCGCAAGAAATCAGAAATAAACATCTGACACGTGAAGAGGGTGTGGTATTGGTCCAACGTTTCGACGGCGAATTTCCTGACAAATATTTGGATGACGTTCTTGCCTATCTCGAGATTCCCAAGGAGCGTTTTTTTGCGCTGTGTGATGAAGCCAGGTCTCCCCATCTTTGGAAAAATGAAAATGGGATCTGGACATTAAAACATCAGGTTTCATGATGGAAAAAATTATTCTTCTTGGTGGTGGTGGACATGCACGAGTCGTTATCGATACGATTCTCGAACAGAAACGCTATGAGCTCGTCGGTGTGCTCGATGCAGCGATTACACTCGGATCTGAAGTCTTTCCAGGTGTGCGTGTGCTCGGATCTGATCAAGATCTGCAAAAATATTTTGCACAAGGCGTGCGTCATACGTTTGTGGCGTTTGCAGCCATGGAAAATATACAGGCGCGAGAAATGGCGGTGAGACGAGCCCGTGAGATTGGATTTTGGTTTCCTGTGCTTATTCATCCAAAGACAATCATTTCTCATCAGACAACGATCGGTGAAGGAACCTTCATCGCTGCCGGCGCGATTCTTCAACCGGGAACTTCAATTGGTGCACACAGCATCATCAATACGGGAGCGCAAGTAGATCACGACGGAAAGATCGGCGCTTATTGTCACATCGCACCGGGAGCGGTTTTAAGCGGCAATGTTACAGTTCACAATTACACTCATATTGGAACGGGAAGTTGTGTGATTGAATCACGCACGATTGGTGAGAGAACTTTTATTGGCGCTGGCAGTGTGGTAGTTGACGATATTCCAGCGAATTGCAAAGCATTTGGAAATCCTTGTCGCGTCAGAAAATAATGCCAGAAAAAATTTACATTATTGCGGAAGCAGGCGTGAACCATAATGGAGATATCGGTCTTGCATATCAGCTCATCGATGCTGCATCTGCGGCTAAGGCTGATGCCGTCAAGTTTCAGATGTTTCGTGCTGAAGCGCTGGTGACAACATACGCAGAACAAGCTGCTTATCAAAAGAGAAATCTTGCGGCGTCATCCCTGCGAAAGCAGGGATCTCATGCTGATCATGAGATTCCCGCTTTCGCGGGAATGACTTTACAATACGATATGCTGCGCAAACTGGAACTCTCGTTGAAAAACTTCCAAACGTTGAAAAAATATTGTGATAAAAAGAAGATCACGTTTTTAGTCACACCTTTTGATGAACTTTCGGCAGATCAGTTAGATCCTCTGGTTGAGCAATTTAAAATTTCTTCTGGTGATTGTACGAATATCCCTTTGCTCAAACATATTGCGAGCAAACGGAAGCCCATTATTCTCTCCACAGGCATGACAACACTTGAAGAGGTAAGAAGAGCGGTTGATATCTTTTCAAAAAAACAATTTACGCTTTTGCATTGCACGACCAACTATCCATGCCCGTTTCCAGAAGTGAATCTGGGTGCAATGAAAACACTCCGAGATGAGTTTCAGTGTCCCGTTGGACTTTCGGATCATACCGAGGGGATCGAAGTGGCAATAGCAGCTGCAGCCCTTGGTGCATCGGTGATCGAAAAACATTTTACGCTTGATCGAACACTTCCAGGTCCTGACCACAAAGCGTCTCTGGAACCAAATGAGTTAATATCCATGGTGCGAGCGATTCGCAACATTGAACAGGCGCTCGGAGATGGAGTGAAAAAGCCGCAAATTTCGGAAGTGGAGACAGCAAAAGTCGCCAGGCGCAGTCTTGTCTTTTCAAAAAATCTTCCGAAAGGGACCGTGCTTCATGAGACTCACTTTCTGGCAAAGCGTCCAGGAACAGGTCTCTCTCCAGAAAAAATTGAACAGATTGTGGGTCGAACATTAAAAAAAGCTGTTGTGAAAGATGAACTTGTCAGTTTTGAATCGCTAGAAACCAATTTTTTGGATATTGAGAACGCTCACCCTGAGCTTGTCGAAGGGTGATGCTTCGACAGGCTCAGCATGAACGGGATATTTTTGACTTAATAGGTATGAAGAAAAAAATAGTCATCATTGGACTTGGCTCGATTGGAAAACGGCACGCACGTCTTCTGTTGGAAGAGGGCTATGACGTCGTCGCCTTTCGATCAGGGACACAAAAAGGGAATGATCTGCAACTTCCTGAAATTTATTCCTGGGAAGAACTTTTTAAACTGAAACCAGACGCCTGTTTCATTACGAACCCAACCCATCTTCACTTGAAGACAGTTCAGCCGTGTCTTGAAGCAGGGATTCCTGTTTTTCTCGAAAAACCGATCGATATGTCGTGTGAAAACCTCGATGCTTGTTTATCCATGCTGAAAGAGCGCCAGCTCCCGACGTATGTGGCGTATGTGCTTCGGTTTCACCCTGTGGTGAAAGCGCTTCGAGAAGAGCTTCAGGGGAAAAAAGTTTTTCACGTACGAGGAGTCTGTACGTCATATCTCCCAAGCTGGCGAGCAGGAGAGGCGAAGCAATATTATTCAGCTCATGCTTCGCAAGGGGGAGGAGTGATCCTTGATGTGTCGCATGAGTTTGACCTTATGGATTATCTTTTAGGCCCTCTTGAAGAGATAAAGGGAAACTTTTCAAGATTGTCACATCTAACTGAAAATGCAGAGGATTTTGTTGATTGCTTCATGCGATCAAAGACAGGTGCCCAGATCAATCTCCATCTGAATTTTTTGAGTCACCACCGTGAACGTCGTTTGGTCATTGATACGGAAAAGGGATGCTATAAGGGCGATCTTCTTGCAGGGAAACTTTCGTTTCTTTCCGAAAAAGAAGAGAGCTGGGAAAAACAATATCATTTTCACTCTGACGATCTTTTCCGAGAGCAGATTCGATACTTTTTTGATCATCTGCATGATCCGACGATGATGAACAATCTTGTAGATGCGGCACCACTCTATCGAAAAATCATTGCGATGCGAGAGGGGAAATCTCTTTTATGAACATTCTAGTGACGATTGCTGCGCGCGGTGGTTCCAAAGGAGTGCCTGGAAAAAACATTCGTCCTCTTTGCGGGAAACCTTTGATAGCTCACACCATTGAACAAGCAAAAAGATGGGGAAGAGCTTCGCACAGTGTGGTGAGCACAGATTCTGACAAGATTGCTTCTGTTGCCCGTGATTACGGTGCGCTTGTTCCCTTTATGCGTCCCGCAGAGATGGCAACCGATACTGCGGATAAGTTTTCGGTTCTTCGCCATGCCACAAAAACTTCCGAAGAAATTTTTCAAACGACGTACGATATTATCGTGGATCTTGATGTAACATCTCCTTTTCGAACGGTGCAAGATTTGGAAAATTGTTTAGATATCTTTACCCAGAAAAGGCCGCAGGCCCTTTTTAGTGTGGTCAGGGCGCATAAGAGCCCGTACTTCAATATGGTGGAAGTGGATGAGAGGGGATTTGCTTCTCTTTCGAAACGACTTGCCACGAATATTCATCGTCGTCAGGACGCGCCGGTGGTGTATGCGATGAATGCTTCGATTTATTTTTATGATCGAGATTTTTTAATTGATCCCCAAAGCATGTCTCCCATTTCAGATCGCTCAGTGATTTATGAAATGGAAGAAATCTCGAGTTTCGATATCGATCGCGAAATCGATTTTCACTACGCAGAATTTCTTGTCACGGGAGGATATTTTTCATTATGAAAAATCTTTTCGATCTTACAGATCGTGTGGTAGTCGTTACGGGAGGAGCAGGGACGCTTGGGAGAAGTTTTGTTTCGGCATTTCTTCAAGCCGGGGCAAACGTTGTCATTGCTGAAAAGGATGTTGAATGCGCAAATGATTTTGTTTCTCAATTACAGTATAAAGATCGTGTACAGTCTGTAGCTCTCGATATCTCATCTGAATCTTCTCTTCTCTCTTGTATGACCGACATCGTAAAGCGCCAGGGACGTATCGATGTCTGGATCAACAACGCTTATCCACGCACGAGCGATTGGCATCTTCCCTTCGATAAAATTCCTTTTGCGTCATGGCAGAAAAATATCAATGATCATTTGAATGGCTATTGCTGGTGTGCCCGCGAGGTGGCCGAAGAAATGAAAAGCCACGGCAGTGGCTCGATCATTAATATTGCCTCTATTTATGGAATTGTTGGCCCCGATTTTTCGATTTACGAAGGAACACAGATGACGATGCCAGCAGCCTATGCAGCGATCAAAGGAGGCATTGTTCAGTTCACGCGCTATTTAGCCTCTTGGTACGGTTCTTCTGGAGTACGGGTGAATACGATCTCTCCTGGTGGTATTGAAGCGGATCAACCGAAAAGTTTTAAAGAAAAATATATCGCGCGAACACCGCTCCGCCGCATGGGGACGCCTGAAGATATTTCAGGTGCAGCCCTTTTTCTCGCTTCCGACGCTTCATCTTATATGACCGGCCACAATCTCGTGATTGATGGCGGTTGGAGTATTATATGAAAATTTTAAGTACCCTTGGTCCCGCCTCGTTGAAAAAAGAGATCATTCAAAAGTTAGATGTGCTTGGTGTTGACATTTTTCGTATTAATCTTTCCCATGTGGGTCTCGATGTTCTCGAGCAGATCATTTGCACCATCAAAGAAGCGACTTCAAAACAGATTTGTATTGATACGGAAGGGGCGCAAATCCGCAATCGATACATGGAAAAGAATGTGCAGGTGAAAGAAAATGCGCTCATTGAACTGACCTCTCAAGAAGTGCTTGGCAATGAACGTCTGCTTTCACTTTCACCGACCTTTGCGGTCGATCTCATTGAAGAGGGGAGTTTTGTCAGTATCGATTTTGATTCTGTCTTTTTACACGTGATTGAAAAAAAACCGGGGAAACTCATTGCCAAAGTTCTTTCGGGCGGCACGATCGGAAGTAATAAGGCTGTGACGGTCGATCATCCGGTAGCTCTCCCGGTGCTTTCAGAAAAAGATGAAAAAGCCATCGAGCTTGCAAAAAAATATGGCATTGATTGTTACGCACTTTCATTTGCTTCAAGCGCCAAAGCGGTGAAGTATGTTCGCGAACGTATAGGATCATCGGCATTTTTAATCTCAAAAATTGAAAGTCGGCAGGGTGTTCGCAATGTGGACGAAATTCTTGAGGTCACTGATGCAATTCTGATTGATCGCGGCGATCTTTCGCGTGAAGTGGCCATTGAAAAAATTCCCTTTCTTCAAAAACTTCTGATTCAAAAAGCGAATGAGAAAAAAGTGCCAGTGTTCGTTGCAACAAATCTTCTCGAATCAATGACTGATCGTCGGAAACCGACACGCGCTGAAATGAATGATGTCATGAATACACTTCTTGATGGAGCCGATGGCCTTGTTTTAGCGGCTGAGACTGCAGTGGGAAAACATCCGCGCGATTGTGTGGCTCTTGTCTCCTCGTGTATTCAGCACTTTCAGGAATGCACCAAGATAAAATCTTGTGATGATCTTCTGGCAGATCATTCCTTTTTTCTCACAGCACCACACGGTGGGACATTAGTAGAAGCGTTGTCGGAAAAGAGAGATCGAGAGGAACTTTCTGCTTTTCCAACTCTTTTTGTGGATGAAACCACCTTGATGGATGCAGAGCAGATTGCCATTGGAACCTTTTCTCCGCTTCGTGGATTTATGACGCGTGAAGAGGTGCAGCATGTTCTTTCTGACTATGCTTTGCCAACAGGAACACCTTGGCCTCTTCCTATTCTCTTTCAAGTATCACAGGAACAAGCTGCACGTTGTCGTGAAAACAAATGTGTTGCTCTTGCGTCGTCGCAAACAAAACAAGTTCATGCGCTTCTTCAGGTAACCGATGTTTATCCTTATGATCTTAAAAAGCTCGCTCGTGAGATGTATGGAGTTGACACTGAAGAGCATGCTGGAGTGAAGCGTCTTCTGAAAAATGAGGGATGGTTTGTGGGCGGAGAAATAACGCTCGTGAGCAGATTGCCGCGTCCTCTGAAACGTTATGAACTCACGCCTCGTCAGACGCGCATTATTTTTGAACATCAGGGATGGAGTCGTATCGTCGGTTTTCATACACGCAATGTGATTCATCGCGCGCATGAAGCGCTTCAACTCACGGCGCTCGAAAAATATGGATGCGATGCGCTTTTTGTGCATCCGGTGGTGGGCCCAAAAAAGAAGGATGACTATACATCTGAAGTGATTCTCAAAAGTTATGAACATATGGTGGAACATCATTATCCTTCGCAGGTGCTCTTAGCAGCCTTCTCTACGTTTTCGCGATATGCAGGTCCACGCGAAGCGGTCTTTACAGCGCTTTGCCGGAAAAATTTCGGATGCAGTCATTTCATTATGGGACGCGACCACACAGGTGTCGGAGAGTTTTATGCAGCCGATGCGTCCCAGAAGCTTTTTTCCGAAATGGGAGATTTAGGAATTCAACCTGTTTTCTTTGATCGTGTTTCCTATTGCGATAAATGTGGTCGTCATGTGGAAACATGCGAGCATGGAGAAGCAGCGCATCTTTTTATCAGTGGAACCAAAGCGCGAGAGATGTTGATGGCAGGAGAACGACCCCCGGAATGGTTTATGCGTTCGGATATCTCAGATCTTTTAATGAAAGCGATGAAGGAAGGAAAAGAAGTCTTTGTCTCCTAAACAAGCTCCTATTTTTTGGATGACCGGTTTGTCTGGCGCTGGCAAAACGACCCTCGTCAATGCGGCGATCCGTGAACTTTCAGCTGAAGGATATCGTATCAAAGTGCTCGATGGCGATGTGGTGCGACTGGAAGTCAATCCCCATTTAGGTTTTACGCCAGAGGATATCCGAGAGAATAATCGTATTATTGCAACCCTCTGTCTTGAGCATCGTCCTCATCACGATCTTCTTTTTGTTCCGGTGATTACCCCCTTTGAAGATATACGAAACGAAATTCGAAAACGAATTGGGGAAGGATTTTTTCTCATTTATCTCAAGACATCGTTACAGACGGTGATGCAACGAGATGTCAAAGGGCTCTATCAAAAGGCTTTAAAAAAAGAGATTGATCATGTGATCGGTTTTGATGAGCGCGTTCCGTTTCAGGAACCAACGCATCCAGATCTTGTGATTCATACAGAGAAAGAAATGTTAACTGAATCGACGGATTGCTTTTTGACGTTTATTCGAAAGGTTTTAGATTAAGCGATGGGTGAGCAGATATATACGGTGATTGGTTCAGGTCCGAGTGCGGTGCATGCGGCCCTCACGTTATTAGAGCGAGGAAAACGTGTTCGCCTTCTCGATGTGGGAGAAGAAGAAAAACCGATTCCATATCCTGAAGTCAATTTTTTGGAATTGAAATCAAAACTTTCTGATCCTTTTCGTTTTTTCCTCGGAGAACATGCAGAAGGGGTTCTTTCTCCAAATAGAGAAGAAATTTTTTCCTATCCTCCTGTACGAAATTTTCATGTTTCCTCTCACAATCCTTATTTTCGTGTTGAGGGAAAAGAATTTGTTCCGATTGTTTCGCACAATCGTGGCGGTCTCGGAGTAGCGTGGGGTGCGAACTGTCTGCCATACGATGCTGACGACATGAGAGATTTTCCGGTCTCTTCCCAGGAGTTTGCGAGTGCCTATGAGCGCGTGGGAAAACGCATTGCGATTTGCGGTGAACGTCAGGAGGAGGGGGGATCTTTTTTACCTCTTAATCGACATGATGCGCAGGTATGGAAAAAATATCTTGAGCACCAACATCTTCTGCAGAAAAAATTTCGCATCGTGATGGAACGCGCGCGAATGGCGGTGGATACAGATCCACATTCGCCAACCCGTTGTATTTCGTGCAATCGTTGTTTGTGGGGATGTGGAGTGGGAGCGATTTATAATCCGACAGCCACCCTTGAACTCTGTCGACGGTATGAACAATTTGAATATCGCTCCGGCATCTACGTTACCTCGTTTGGGATTGAACACGGAAAAGTGACGAAGATTCATTTTTTCGATATCCCTCGACAGCAATTCGATACTCTCTCAGCTGAAACTGTTTTGCTCGGTGCTGGTGCTCTCAGTAGTGCTGGCATCTTCTTACGAACGCTCAAAAATGACCCACAGTTCGCTCCTCAATGGAAAGAGCGTCAGCTCCGAACGCGGTCGGTGATGGATACGCAGGTCATCAAGCTCCCCTATCTTTTATGGCGTGCGCTTGGGAGTCAGGTTGATCCTCATGATTTTCAATTTAACAAGCTTATTCTCGGATATATGAATGAAACCTGTTCGCACTACCCTCGTTATGTTCATGCAGAAGTGCTTTCGCTTTCGAGTTTGCTCTATCATCCTCTCATCGAATCGCTCCCGTTTGGAAGTCGCGATTCAGCTCGAATCTTCGCACAGATTCGATCAGCGCTGGGTGTGGCGACTTATTTTCTTCCGGATCGACCGTATGGAGAGAATGGTATTTCCTTGGAACCTGATGGGGGAACCATTACCGGCGATCGTTTAAAAATTACGTATCAAACAGATCCTCAAAAAATGGCATTGGCTGAAGAAGCGTGTCAATATACCCGACGCGTTTTTCGTCGCCTTGGATGTTGGATGCCAAAAAAGAAGATGCTTCAGCCAAAACCGGGAAGCGGGATTCATTATGCCGGAACGATTCCGATGTCGAAAGAACGTGATATCCTCTGTATCGATTCGAAAGGTGCAAGTTTTGCCTATCCGAATTTGTATGTCATCGATGGTTCTGGCTTTCCAACGCTTCCTTCAAAAAGCATTACCTTTTCATTGATGGCAAATGCGACACGCATTGCGGAACATGTTTCCTGATGAAAATAAAAAAGATGTTTTTGTGACTGGTGCTCACCGATCTGGCTCGAGTTGGATTGGAAAGATGTTGGCTCTTGGAGAAAATATTTGTCTTCGAGATGAAGAAATTTTTCATCGTTATTGGGAGTTGGCAAAAGCTCCTTTTGAAAAAATGCATGCGTATATTTGTCAGGAGAATGAACATCACTATCTCCCTTATGTGAATCGTATGGTGAACAATCGTTTCCATTTAGCACGAGCGATGGCGCATATTCGTTCAGCGCGAGATGTAGGTCGTGTTGTGAAGCGTCAGGGAGTTTTTTGGAGGCGACAACTTCAATCAGCAGAACGCACGATTTACATTGAACCGATCGGACTGTTTTCTGCTGAATGGTTTTCTCAGAAATTTCATACCGATATGCTTCTCGTGATCAGGCATCCAGCTTCTTTTGTGAGTAGTTTGAAAAGTTTGAATTGGGGTTATAACTTCAATGATCTTCTTGAACAACCTCTTTTAATGGACCGCTATTTATCGCGATTTCGCCATGACATGGAGAGAGCTCCTCGTAAACCGGATGTGGTTGGTATCGGCATTCTTCTCTGGAAAATTTTGTATTCTGTAGTTCATCAGTATCAACAACAGCATCCTGACTGGATTTTTATTCGACATGAAGATTATGCGCAACATCCAGAAAAAAAGTTTCAAGAACTCTATCAGCGTTTACACTTTCCGTTTACAACAACAGTAGAGCAGACTATTTCCGATTATACTTCTCCCTCTAATCCAACGGAATTTTCTGGAAAAAGAGATGACTCTCGTCGCAATAGCCGTGAAACAATTCATATTTGGAAAACTCGTTTAACAGAAGAAGAGGTGAAGCGCATTCGTGATGGTGTGGAAGAAGTCTCTTCGTTTTTCTATGATGGAGCGAGTTGGGAATGAAACAGGAACTGACGCGGATAGTTCACTATCTTTTTGGTATGTCTGCCGGGAATGCTGCTTTTTCTTCCCTGTATGAAGAGAACGTGCATCGCATTTGTGCCGGTTCAAATCCAAGTCCTTTTTCGCATCTGGTATCGAAGGTTGCACTCAAACACCGATTTTTTTTAATGTTGCTCGATCCATGGACTCGTCTTTTTGATCCTAAAAGTCTTCTTCGATGTAAGCTTAATTTTGTAGTGGCATTAGCAGAATGTGATCCTCTCTTATGCTTGAAACTTCAAAGAAAAACACAAGGAGATATGATTTCTGTGATGATCATCGGTCTCTGGCTCGTCATTCGATGGGCAATGTTTCTGCTGGTGGGAACTCTTTTGGTAGCATTTTTAAAATGTATTTCGGTGGTGAAACGAAATGAAGCATTCCTTTTTTCACGATAAAAATATCCTTATCACGGGAGCGAGTCGCGGGCTTGGGCGTGAACTGGCGCTTCACTGTGCTTCGCAAGGTGCACGCGTGTTTGCCATTGCACGTGACGAAGAAAAACTTCGTCTCTTAGCGGCAACGTCATCGCATATTCATCCCTATGTTGCCGACATTACGCAAGCAGCATGGTCAGACCAACTTCGTCGCATTCTTCACGAATATCCCATCGACATTGCGATTCTGAATGCTGGCATCAAAGAACGATCAGAGCATCTCTTTTCACTTCCATCGGTAGAACGAACATTTGCCGTGAATGTTTTTGGTGCTTGTCGAACGGTTGAGGTTTTGCTTCCGCAGATGAGAGAGCAACAACATGGTCATCTTGTTTTTATTTCGAGTATGGGGGCTCATCACGGCATGGTTCAAGCTTCTGGATATAATGCTTCGAAGGCAGCGCTCCTGAACTTAGCCACCTCTTTACGTATGGATCTTGTTCGAGAAAAAATTCCGATCACCGTTACCGTGGTAGAGCCTGGATTATTTCGCACATCTATGATTTCATCCAAGGGACTCATGAATTGGTTGGCCATGGATGTGAGCGCTGTCTCCAAAAGAATTATAAAAGGGATTGTTCGTGGTGAAGAAAAAATTGTATGTCCAAAGTGGATGAGCTTTATGACCCAAGTGATTGCCCATGTTCCAGGACGATGGCAGAGAATGCTGCTGACGAGAGTGAAATCATGACTCATCTTTCCGTAATTATTCCGGTCTACAATGCTGAAGCGTTCGTGAAACAGAATGTCCAGAAGGTATTGGCGGAACTTGCAACACAATCTTTTGCTTGGGAAGTGATCGCTGTCGATGATGGCAGTCGTGATCGATCTCTTCTCTTTCTGCAAGAGCTCGCCAAAGAAAATCCAGAGCTTCGAGTCGTTGAAAGCAAGTGTAATCGAGGAAAGGGACACGCCGTTCGATTGGGGATCGAACATGCGCAAGGACATTATGTGGTCTTTAATGATGTCGATTTAGCCTATCCCGTCAGTGAAATCTTTCGGCTCTTAGCGGTGCTTGAAAAAGGGACCGATATTGCTATTGCTTGTCGGGTGTTACCTGAATCTCGCTATGAAATCAGCCCTGCCTTTTTTCGTTATCTGTATACGCGCCATGTGATGGGACGTTTTTTTAATCTCCTTGTTCGCAAGCTCTTGCTTCCTGGCCTTTTGGATACACAGGCAGGGCTTAAAGGTTTTCGGGCAGAAGTGGCGAAAACCGTTTTTGCGCGCCAAACTCTTTTTCGTTTTAGTTTTGATGTCGAAATTCTCTATATTGCGCAAAAATTCGGTTTCAAGATTGAACAGGTGCCAATTTTCTTTCGTTATTTCTTTGAGGAAACAACCGTCCGTTTTTTTGAGGATACGGTGAAGATGGTAAGTGATTTGTGTCGAATTAAATTGAATGATTGGAGAGGGCGATACAGTGCGACAACTCCTTGTAAATGCCGATGACTTCGGAATTTCCGAAGGCGTGAGTCGTGGCATTCTGTATTGCTATCAGAAGGGGATTGTTCGTTCTGCTTCGCTCATGGCAAATTTCCCTTCGTTTGAGACTGCGGTCTTGCTCGCACGACAAAATCCTGGACTGAAAATAGGAGTGCATCTCAATGCGACCTCTGGAGTTCCGCTTCTTTCTCCAAAAACGATTCCTTCACTTGTGAGCTCACAAGGGATGTTTTATGCTCTGCATCCCTTGATTTCGCGCATGGTGTTGGGAAAGCTTGAGATGCCTGAACTCGAACAGGAATGGGCGGCTCAGATCGAACGTGTTCTTGGAGCTGGTCTCCAGCCGACGCATTTGGATACGCATCAACACGTGCACGGTTTTCCTGTCATTCGAAAACTCGTCACCCATTTAGCAAAACGTTTTTCCATTCCTCGAACGCGTCAGATGACAAACCTTCTTCGTCGAGGATTATATCTTCGTTCTCAGATGCTGTGGGATCGACACACCTATAGTGGTTGTCTGAAGACGCTGTTGCTTTCGATGCTCTCTCCTTTTGGTTCGCATGAGAAGAGGAAGAGACATTTGCTCGGAGTAGGGTATGTCCCTCAAGGTCAGTATCAGTCAGCACTGTTGCACTATTTCAAACATCTTCCGGAGAGCGATTCAGAACTTGTGTGCCATCCTGGATTTGTCGATGCTGAGCTTTCGCGCTGGGATCAGTGGACGCACATGCGTGAGGAAGAATTAAAAGTGCTTTCTTCTTCGCAAACCTGGGACGCTCTTCAACATTATGGAGTTCATTTAGATGACACATCCTCTTCATTCCATTCGTGATCAAGTTCGTCACCTTTATTGGCGTGAAAGCATGGGGCCATTTTTTGATCGCCTCTTTACACGTTTACGACTGAAGGTACTTCCTCTCGAAGTTCTCAATACGGTAGTTCCTGCTCAGGGGAAAATAGTTGAGATCGGTTGCGGGCATGGACTCATTTGCAATTATCTCGGTTTAGCAAACCCAGAACGTGAAATCATTGGAGTCGATATCGATCCTCGTCGCATGACCATGGCAAAAACAACCTTGAATGGAAGGGAAAATGTTCATTTTCAAGAAGGACGTTTTGAACATTTTCATTTTATCAATCTCGACATGGTCATTCTTTTTGGAGTTCTCTGTGTCATTCCGATCCGATATTGGGATGAACTCTTCGCCAATATTCATCGCGCGCTCAAGCCTGGTGGAGAGTTGCTCCTTCACGATATCCGTGTTGATGATTCAATGCTCTTTCGTCTTCACACCTTCAAAGAAACACTTTTTCGTGTGGTTGGCATTACACGAGGTGAAGGAGTGAATGTGATGCCGCCAGATGTTTTGGAAAAGAGAATGATGCAATACGGTTTTACCGTTCGTGCACTTGGGCCCGAACTTGATGTCCCTTTTCACTCCTGTTTTACATGGCTTCTCACAAAACAATCACACTAAGTATCTTTGTGCTCATCCTCCTTCTTGCCTGCGGCTTAGGGTTCATGGCGGTTTTTGGAAACTTTGATACCAATGAAGGATGGTATGCCAACGATCTCTTTTTGGTCAGTCAAGGAATGCGACCTTACGAAGATTTTTTCTATCATCGGCTTCCGCTGTTTCTTTATAGTTTTGTCCCTTTTCAGTCATTCATCAGCATTGATTGGATCACGCTGCGAATTTTTTCAGCACTCTTTTTGTGGCTTGCTGCGTGTGGACTTGTTTGGCTGTTATGGGGACGTGTCCGACCTGCGCTGATCTGTTTGGCTATCGGACTTCTGTGCGTCAATATTCATGGCCTTCACATTTTTGCGACCGTGCAAGTCTATTCTATCGTGGCCTTTTTCTATATCGTGATACTTCTGGTTGTCGAAAAAGTTCGTACAGCATGGCTTTCTGTTCTTTTTTTTGCCTGTTTGTGTGTTGTTGCGCAGTGGATGCGTTATCCGATTGATTATCTCCCCTTTGTTTTTTTTCTTTATCTTTTCGTCGTCTTTTGGGGTCGCTGGTCGTTGATGTTGTTAGGCCTCGTTGTTTACGTGAGCTTGCACGCATTTCTTCTCTCACAGTTTGCTTCGGAGAAATTTTTTCATCACATCATTTTTGGTATGAATCCTTTTCAATATCTTCAGGGAGAACTTCCGAAGCTCGAGTTTGGATCGATGGCATGGTTGCGTTATAAGTCCGATTGGCTTCTCTCTGGCGTGCGTTGGTTTTTCCCTCTTTTGCTTTTGGGATTTCCCTTGCTTGTAGTTTTTTTCTCCCGGTACAAGTTTCGTTTTTGGTTGAATCGTTCTTTTCTTGCGAAACATCGTGGAGCTTGGCTCGCATTTCTTCTCGTTACCGGAAATACAAGTATGTATCTTCTTGCTCCGGAAGGTCACCCGGTTCAACTCTATTATATTTTCCCTGTGTTGCTGTATCTTCTGTGTCATCTTCTCGATTGGGGTTTCTCGTTTTCACCTCCAATGCCACGATATGCCTTTTCGACAATGACCTTTGTTCTTGTGTTGAGTGCCCCTTGGCTGCATGACCGCGATGTTCGTCTCTCTTCCACGGCTCGCGATACTGCAATTGTCGCTCAGATAGCGACAGAGTTAAAAAAACATTGCTCTGCTGGTGAAGAGCTGCTTACGTTTACTCCGCTCGTGGCCATGGAAAGCTCCATGCGAGTGACTCCTGGACTTGAGTTTGAAACCTTTAGTTATTTTGATTCATTATCGACGTCAGAAGCAGCACAATATGGATTGATGAATCGTGAATTGTTGGTGCAACGTGTTCAAGAAAAACAACCTTGTGCGATTCACTTGGATAACCGATTTCATCAAACTCAAGGAAATGCAGCTCGTTTACGTGCGATGCAAAAGGATTTTTTGCGCACCGTGACATTTCATTATCTTCCGCCTTCTTCCTTGGCTGAAACAGGATGGGAAGCGTTACGAGGACCAGTCTTCCTCTATTTTCGTCGTGAAAGTTAGAAAAAATTAACACTCTTAAAGGAGAAAAGTATGAAAAAAGGAAATTTTATTCAGAACTGGGATGTGAGTTACGAAGAATTAGCCACCACCTATAATGATGATCATATTCAATCGCGAGATGATCTGCTCCAACTGCTCGAGTATGAATATGTGTACGAAGACATTATAAAAAATATCAAAAAACCAATTCATGAAATCAAAACCTTGGAAATTGGCTGCGGTGGAGCTCGTGTTTCTGTCTATTTGGCAAAGAAGGGGATGCAGGTCACCTGTACGGATAATGCTCGCGAAGCCTTGCGTTTAGCAGAAGCCAATTTCAAAAAAGAAAATGCAAAAAATTATACGTTAGTCGAAGATGATCTTTTGCATTCTAAACTCATTCCCGAGTCCTATGATGTGGTCATGAGTTTCGGATTGTTAGAGCATTTTCGAGATCTTGATGAACTCTTTACAGCGATGTCTCGTTTTATTCGACCAGGTGGGATTCATATCCACGATATTATTACCAAACGATTTTCAATACGAAAGGTGACAGAAATTTGGAATACGATTGCTCGTTTTTTGAAAAGATTTTTTACATTTCAATGGAAGAAAATGTTTACAGAAAGCTATATTCCCTTTCCTCATTATGAAAATAGTTATTCGCTTGATCAATATGTCGAAGCTATGGATCGCAGTGGATGTAATCTTGTTTATCGTGGCGGTATGGTTTTCTGGACATTTTTTGCACTTCCACGTTCTTGGCAAAGAGCTCTTGTAAGCTGGGCAAAACGTCATCCCGATTTTTTCCGCAACCTCGATCGTTCAGGGAAAAAGTGGATGGAAGTTGTGGGAGCAACGTGGTGGCTTGTTGGAAAGAAAAGAGAAAAAATAGGCTCTTAAGTGAAAATCTATTTTCTTTTTGAAAGAAATAAAAAACTACTGCGTTCTTTTATCCAAGAGCATGCTCCAAAGCGACTCTTTGTGTCGCCGATGCTTCAAGAAGAATGTAGAGCGCAAGGAGTTGAGTGTACTTCTCTTGATGATCTTGGCGATTTCTCTCAAGGAGAAATGAGTTACGCTCTTCGTGCTCGAGCTTTTTTGGATGAACTTCTGGTGCTTCATCGGAAACATGGATTTTTAAGGCTGAAGCAAGTTTCGTTTTTGGAAATAAATACGGCGCCGCTGATTCTTTACTATCTTCAAAAAAGTTTTCGGCTTCTTGAAATTACAGAAAAATTTCTCAATACGTTGCAGCCGATACAGGTGATTCTTAGTTCCAGTGATCACGATGTGGCTCGAGTGGTTTACGAGGAGTGTCTCCAAAGAAAAATTGAAGTTGAAGTTTTAGATCACAAGAGAGGCAAAAAGATTTTTCCTTTTGCTCGTTCACTTGTATGGTTTTTGCGCGAGATCATGCTTTCATTTCGTTTTTTCGGAAAGCGTCAACCCATTTCTCCCTGTCATGTTTTAATGGTGTGTAATGTGAAGCGACAATTTGAATCTTTTATTCCGGTGATTGAACAATTATTGAAGAGAAAGAATCAGCGACTTTGCGTTCTCACGAAATTTCCCTTGGATCCTTCACAACGTATTGTGAATGAGCGTTTACAATACATCACGTGGGCATCTGTGCGATCATATGGATATATTCCTCATCTTCTTTTATCGTGTGTGCGTCTTCTGAATTGTGAGCGAAGAAATTCTTTTACGAATCTCATTCAAACTCATGGTTTTCTTCGATGGATGCTTCAGAAGTGGTTTTCAGTAATGTGTTTGCGATCCGTGCGTGCTCTGGAGCTTTCTGGACGTGTGCTTCAAAAAACAAAGCCTCAGGTTATTGTCGTCAGTGATGTTTCCGATTATGAAGCCAAAAGTATCACTGCTCTTGGGAAGTTCAAACAATGTAAAACCTTTTGTCTGCAGTATGGAATGCTTGCACCTCAAGATAGTGAATGGCATTATTTGCACCAGGATTACGTGGGAGCTTTTGATCACGAGAGCGCACATATCATGGCCGGTCATGGTATTGAACATCATCGTATTATTGTTACCGGAAATCCACGCTTTGATCTCTATCGTCAAAATAAAAGGATGAGAAATGAATTTCGTGAGATACGTAACATTCCAAAAAATGCGCGGCTCGTTGCATTTATGTCAGTCCCTGTTGCTTCTGAGGAAACTGGCGGGATTGAATCTGGTATGACCAAAAGCGAATATGAAACTATTCTGGAGACAATTTATGGACTTCTCAACGACATGGATGGAATTTTTCTGGTCGTCAAGCCGCATCCAGAAGAAGATATTTCAATTCATCAAAAATTTCGTGCTGCTTCTCAGGAAGATCACTTTAAATTTGTCACCAATTGCTCCGCGTATGAACTGCTCAACGCTGCAGATATTGTGATTACGCTTTATTCCACGACAGCACTTGAGGCGGTGTATCTCGACAAGCCGCTCTTTCTCCTGAATTTTCGACAAGGTGCAGATCTCGTCGATATTGCTGAGAGAGGTGCTGCCGTAAGCATTCGTTCGCGTGAAGAACTGGTGCAGGCTCTTCGCGATTATTTCCGGAATACAGAGATGGAAAAGAAATATGGTGAAGGAAGAAAACAATATCTCGCACAAATGGGAATAAAACCCGGAGAGAGTGCTTCGCGATGTGCGGAAGTGATCATGTCATTACATTAAGGAGCCTTTATGAATTATGCTGCACTTGAAAAATGTCGTATTTGTGGATCTCCCCATTTGACGCCAGTCATTGATTTGGGAGCTCAGATGCTTGCCACGGTGACAGTTACTGAGGAGAATAAAGATCGATATCCAAAAGAAAAGGTGCCGTTGGTCGTGGTGCGTTGCGATAAAGAAAAAAATCCAAAAGGATGTGGACTAGTACAGATGAAATATACGTATCCCAGCACAAATATTTATCGTGAATATTGGTACCGTTCGGGGGTCAATCAAACTATGCGCGATGTTCTCAAGGATGTGGTCGAATCTGCGATGCGTCGAGTTGACCTGCGTCCAGAAGATACGGTGCTTGATATCGGATGCAATGATGGAACTTTGCTCAGCAATTATGATCCAAAACTCAATCGTATTGGAATTGATCCTGTCGAAAATATTCGAGGAGAAAACGAAACATTTACGCGTGTCATCGGTTTTTTTAATGCGGCGAATTTCAATCGTGTTGCCAAAGGAAAAAAGGCAAAGATTATGACGAGTATTGCCATGTTCTATGACCTGGAAGACCCAAATGCGTTTGTCGCTGATATCGCAACGTGTTTAGCCGATGATGGCATCTGGATCGTGCAAATGGCAGATCTCCCGGAAATGCTTCAAAACAATATGTATGATCAAATTGTTCATGAACATCTGGAATACTATCATATCGAACCTTTTCGTTATCTCGTTGAGCAGCATGGACTGAAAATTGTCGATATTGAGAAAAACTTGGCAAATGGAAGTAGCTATCGATTCTCGGTGCGCAAAGAGGGGAGTGCGTCTCCTTCCCCAGAGGCGCACAAGCGAATGGAACAATGGATGAAGGAAGAAGAAGCCCTTCATTTAACAGGTGAAGCTATTTACGATCGTTTTCGAAAAGATGTTTTGAACACGAAAGAAGAGCTCATTCGCTTTGTTCGAAGTGAACGCGCAAAAGGGAAAACGATCTTTGGTTATGGAGCTTCGACGAAAGGGAATGTTATTTTACAGTATTGCGGTTTTACGTCTGAAGATATCTCCTGCATTGCAGATCGTAATCAATATAAATGGAATGGAGAAACAGTCGGGACGCATATTCCGATTATTTCAGAAGAAGAGGCGCGTCGCCAAAAACCGGACTACTTTCTCGTTCTTCCATATTACTTTGCGCAAGAAATGATGGTGAGAGAAAAAGAATATTTAAAGCATGGCGGGAAATTTGTGATTCCGCTTCCCCATGTCTCCTTGCTTGATGCGAGTGCCTTGCCCGCGTGAAAAAAAGAGCTCTTATTACTGGAGTCTTCGGCCAAGATGGAAGCTACGTTGCGGAGCTTCTTGCGAAAAAGGGATATGAAGTCCATGGCATTGCACGCCTGCCCCTTTCAAAAAATGCTCAACGCATTTGTGCTTTCCTCCAAAAAAATGGGATCGACATCATAACTCATGAATGTCTTCTGGAAAAATATACCGATGTTCTTGCACTGATCTCAGCCCTGCGACCGCATGAATGTTATCATTTGGCGGCAACACATTATTCTTCGCAGGCAACAGAAGCTGAGCGCCTCACGATTGCCCGAGAACTTTATCAAAATAATATTATTTCTGCGTCCAATCTTCTGCATGCCATTCATGTTTCTTCTCCTGAAACCAAAGTCGTGTTCGCAGGATCGAGCCTTATGTTTGATGCTACAAACGAATCACCGCAAGATGAAACCACTCCTTTTTCAACCGCATCCATTTATGGACTTTCCAAGGTTGCGGCAGCAGAACTCGCTCGTTTTTATCGTGCACAGCATGGGATGCATGTGACCAATGCCATTCTTTACAATCATGAATCTCCTCGAAGGTCATTTGATTTTGTGACACAAAAAATCGCGTGGAATGTGGCTCAGATCAAGATGGGGACATCGACCACAATGACACTTGGGAATCTTCATTCAGCAAAAGATTGGGGCTATGCTCAAGATTATGCGAATGGAATGTATCTCGCGGCACAGCAGGAGAAGAGTGACGATTATATTTTCGCAACCGGAGAACTTCATTCTGTAGAAGAATTTCTCTCGTATGCTTTTCGCGCGATTGGTGTTGAACAATGGCGTGACTATGTGACAATCGATGCAACCCTTGCCACAAAACTGGATACGCCGCTGAGAGGAAATGCACAGAAAGCTTATCAGCAATTGAATTGGAAACACACGCTGACCTTTTCAGAGCTTGCAGAAAAAATGGTCAACGCTGTTCTTGATGAAAAATCAAAATTATAACCACAAGGATGACGCATGAAAAAAGCATTTATTTCAGGAATCACAGGACAGGATGGAAGTTATCTCGCAGAATTTTTACTTTCAAAGGGTTACGAAGTGCATGGATTGGTGCGTCGCTCCAGTAGTTTTAATCGAGAGCGTATTGATCATCTTTATGTGGATCAGCATCATAGTGGCTGCAAGCTCTTTCTTCACTACGGCGACATTTCTGATTCAGGAAGTCTCACGAACTTGCTTCACAGTATTCGTCCTGATGAAGTGTACAATCTCGGAGCACAAAGTCATGTGAAGGTAAGTTTTGAAATGCCTGAATATACCTCCGACGTTGTTGGACTTGGAACCATTCGGATGTTGGAAGCTATTCGACGAGCAAATGTGGGATGTAAATTTTATCAAGCCTCGAGCAGTGAAATGTTTGGAAGTGCTCCACCTCCTCAACGTGAGACAACTCCTTTTGAGCCTCGTAGCCCCTATGCAGTTGCGAAAATTATGGGTTACTATTCGACTCAAAATTATCGTGAAGCTTATGGTCTTTTTGCTTCCAACGGCATTCTTTTTAATCATGAAAGTCCAAGGCGTGGCGAATCCTTTGTGACCAGAAAAATCACGATCAGTATCGCACGTATTTTGGCGGGGAAACAAAACAAACTCTATTTGGGAAATCTGAAAGCAAAAAGAGATTGGGGATATGCGCCCGATTATGTTGAAGCGATGTGGAAGATGCTGCAGTGTGAAACATCTGGTGATTTTGTGATTGGAACTGGTGAAACGCACTCGGTGGAAGAGTTTGTACAAGAGTCATTTGCCTATGCAGGTTTGAATTATCAAAAATATGTCGAGATTGATCCAAAGTATTTTCGTCCGCTTGAAGTCGATAATCTCCGTGCAGACATTACCAAAGTCAAAAAGAGTTTTGATTTTGAACCCCGTGTCAATTTTTCGGATCTCGTTAAAATTATGGTTGATGCTGATATCGAAAAAATAGGTCTTCCGTCAAAGGGCGAAGGAAGAAAGATACTTAAAGACAAAGACTTTTTCTGGCTTCGAAACATGTAAAGGGGAAATAATGATGATTCATATACCAGTGTCAGTAGGTGAGCTTCTGGACAAGATGACAATTTTGGAGATCAAAACAGAACGCATTGCCGATGCGAAGAAAAGAAAAAATTGTCAGAAGGAATACGATCTTCTGGAACATATCGCGAAGACTCACGGTATTCTTTTCATGGCTGAGCGTGCAGAGTTGAAGCGTGTGAATGAATGGCTTTGGGAGATTGAAGATTCTATGCGAAAGAAAGAAGCCAAAAAAGAATTTGATCAGGATTTTATTGAACTCACGCGAGATGAATACCGAGCAAATGATACGCGAGCGAAGATTAAAAAGGAAATTAATCTCGCGTCTGGATCAGAGCTTATCGAAGAAAAGGAATATGTTGCCTACGATCTGAATAAATGAAGAACTTTCTCTGCAAAGGAAAAAAAGGCGATCTCATCATGTCCCTCTATATCGTGAAAGCGATGGGGGGAGGGAATGTTTTGATTACCCCGGGAGAATTTGAAGAACCACTTGAGAGTGTTCTCGAATCGTGCGGCAAGCTTGTATTATCGCAACCCTATGTCCATTCTTTTCGGATCTACAAAGATGAGCCGATCGATATCGATCTCGATGCATTTCGACATCATAAGATGCTTTTTCGCACGACACTTCTTGATGTCATGTGTCATGCACAACATCTGCCCTCGCCACAAAATGTTCAAAGTTGGATCGATGTTCCCGGTGATACTTCATTTGCAGACAAAATTATTATTCATCGTCGAGCGGTCGTCAAAGCACGTGCGAATCCGCTTTTTGATTGGGATGCTCTTATCTCTCGGTTGGGAGCGAAAAATTTTCTCTTTGTGTCACGTCTTGAAGGAGAGTGGAAAGAATTTGGTCGCAAAGAAGTAGAATATTATAAACCTGCAGATAACTATGAACATGCTCGTGTGTTGAAAGGTTCGAAGCTCTATATTGGCAATCAATCCTTCCCTTCTGCCTTGGCTGATGCTCTCGGAGTACGACGCATTTTCGAAGTCATGACCGGCATCGACCGACGTCATTTCGCTATCGATTATGCGTCAAATGCCTGGTATTTTGCGACCCCTTGGGATTGCACCCTCAAACATTTTCGTTATCTCGCGAAAGACAATGGACATTATGATGATGTGGTGACGGGCGAGTCTGTTCACGTGCCTCTGGAATTTCACTACAATCGGATGCAAACATTACGTCATGAAGCTCACTATTATAAATCCCTCCTCAAACAATACGTGAAAGTTCTATGTCTTTAGTGAATAAATCTCTCAGCATTTTTAATCGAGAAATTGTGTTTACCTTTCTCCGGCTCGGTACCGGAGCCATCGTGGCACGAAAACTTGGCCCGACCGGCATGGGTATTTGGGCAGCGCTTGATTTGATTGTGAATTATTCTCGTGTTTTTGGAGCTCCTCGTCTCGAAATCGCGACGGTCTATTTTTGGAGCCAAAAACAATGGAACCGAGGAGAAATTCTTTTTACGGTCAATGTCGTCGGTTTTACGATGGGACTTTTACTCTGCTTTCTTCTTTCCTTTCAGCATGATTTGTTACGAACTTTTTTTGTAAAAACAAATATTGAACCTTTGCTCATGATCCTTGTTTTTGCGCATTTGCCTCTGCGTTTTGTAAAAAGGAATTATCATTACTTTCTTTTGGCCCAAGAGGATACGCAATCTTACAATCGTGTTTTGGTGATTGATGATGTCCTGAAAGCCATGATCACTATAACGCTTTTACTCTTTTTTGATCTCGGTCTTTGGTCCCTTGCGATTGCGATTCATATTTCAAGCGCATGCGCCTTTGTCTATGCTGCTGTAAAAGTCCGACGAACTCAGCGTATGGTCGTGCACCATAACGTGAAACTTTTTTTTACGATGCTCCGCTTTAGTATGAAAGTGTATGTCTCGGAAGCGAGCGGTTTTTTAACCATCTATATCTCCAATTTAATTACCGCTCTTTTCCTTGGTCCTGCTCAGCTTGCTTTTTTTTCCATGGGAAAGGGAAAGGCTGAATGGTTGAATCGTATCACCAATGCGATTGCGACAGTGCTCTATCCGAGAGTTTCACACCTGCAAGGGAGTGGACAGGATGCCTCGATAACCACAACCGATGCTTCACGCATCTCCCTTCTCATCTTATCCGTTGCTGCTTTTTTCTTATCCCTTTTCATTTATCCCGCCACGCTTCTTCTCTATGGTCGGGAATTTAGTCCTTTGGTGATTGTTTTCTTTCTTATTCTACCGGGTTTTATTTTTCATTCGGTCACGAGTCTGCAGCGACAGTATTTTCTTGGAATTGGAAGAGCTGATATTCCGATGAAAATCAATATGATACCTCTCATCTTGCAAGCAACACTTTGCTATCTTTTTATTCCCAAAATGGGATTTATGGGGGGAGCCATTGCTGTATCGCTGACTCATCTGATGATGTCTGCGATCACGGTTATCGTGTATCGTCGCATGACCGGAATTACCTTTTCACAGCTTTTACTCCCTACGCGAAGGGATAGAGATTATTTGGTCCAGCTCGTGATGACCAAGCTTCAGATTTTCTTCGACATGCTTCGACGAATGTTTGGAAGAGTTCTTCAGAGTCTTTATGAAAAAGTTTAAAAAAATACTTCGTTCTCTCAAACGTTCTTTTGTGACGGTCTCACGATTTCTCCGATTTGGAGATAGTCATAAGGTTGTTTTTTTTGAAACGCTCTCTTCCGAAAATAAAACGTTGCCTTCACGAAGAGATGTTCTGCGCTGGATTTCTCCCATTCTCAAAGAGATGGGGAGAACATTTGTGCGAGCTTACCGAGTTGGACTTGGAGAAGCGCATACGCTTCATCCCGATCCGCTTTCCACAGCAGGAGGGGAGAGTTATGGAAAATGTCGAATCGGTTTTACGTACAAAAACGCCTTTTCGCTTTCCCATGCTCCTCAAGGAAGTGTGTCGCTGAATCTTTCAGATGAGGCTGCCGAAGGAATATACTTTTGGGTCGGGAAAAAATTTATTGAAACCGGTGATGGACTTTTGGATCTTTTTCTTGAAGGAAAAGATTCCACAAAAATTTTTTCAAAAAAATTAAATGCGCTTCATCACGCATGGGATCTTTTTTATTTTCCTTTAGCCCAAAAGAGCGGCGAATATAAATTCACGTGGAGTACACAAGGGGAGAAGAAGGATCTTTTACTGACTCCCCCTCTGATCAAACGAAAACAGGAACGAACTGTTCTTCTTCTCATCGCTGATGCTGTGCGACCTCAAGACATCGGGCTTTATTCAGGAGCTGTTCATACACCGATGCTCGATGCCTATTTTTCATCAGGAGTTCTTTTTCAAAATAGTTTTGCTCAAAGTAATTGGACGCTTCCGGCCTTTGCTTCGATTGCCACTTCTCACTATGCATCAGAACATGGCGTGGTCGATCCTGATCGCTATTCGCGTCCCATGGATCGACACGTTCCAACCTTAGGGGAAGTGATGCGCGCTCACGGATTTTATACCTATGGCTCTGTATCTCATTTTCGCAGTAACCAAGCTTATGGGCATCATCGTGGTTTTGAACACTTTGACTATGCAAGTACGATGCAAGAAAAACCGGGAACCACAGGAGTGGCAGGACAGAATAATATGCATCGTCAACTTCGGGAACTTTGTGCGTATGTTGACAATCTTCGCGGAGTGAATTTTTTTGGAATGATCCACTTTTTTGATACGCATTTCCCCTATTTTTATAATCCCTATCAGCTCAACCAGCATGATCTTCTTTTTCAAAATTCTCTGGAATACTCTGTGCGAAAACCATTCACTCAGCAATTTACGGAGGAAGAGTATCGGTATATGCTTCATCAGTATTATACGCGTCTTGCAGAGTTGGATGCTGCACTCGCGCAGCTCTTTTATGTTCTTCGAAACAGAGAGAACGTCACCGTTCTTTTTATGTCCGATCATGGATATTGTTTTGAGAAATCCCTTGGGCATGATTTGTCCTCTGATGAGATTGCAACTCCTCTTTTCATAAGCTCCACTGAATTCAAGCTCGAAGGGGGGAAACATCAGCGCGTGACGCAGTCTTCGGTGGATATCCTGCCGACATTGACAACCCTTTTTGGGATTCATGATGTAACTGCGCGCGCGGGAACCTCTCTGTTTGATCGCTCAGGAAAAGTTCTCCAGAAAGAAGTGGCAGTGTCAGAGTTGATCTATCATGAACTCTATCAAGTACGTCTTATTGGAAAAAAAGGAGCAACACTTTTGTTTGAAACCAAACGTTCTCGTAAGAGTGGAACGATTGAAGTTGACCAACTTTTTATCAAGGACAATCGTTTTGACTCCCCCTCAGAAACATCTCTTGAAATGTTCCTTGCCTCTGTAGAAAGTTCAAAACTTTTTCCTTCACTCAAAAAGAAAATGTGTGAACTGATTCGTTCTGGAGAGAACTTGCAATGACCGATATTCCCCTGTGTGTCGATCTCGATGGGACACTTTTAAAGACTGATACCTTGGTCGAAGGTTTTCTTGCTTGTCTCAAAAAGAAACCGTTATCGTTGGTGCAAGCTCCATTTTGGTTGTTTAAAGGCAAAGCTGTCCTGAAACGAAAAATCTTTGAAACGATTGAGCTCAACCCCCATGTGCTTCCTTACCATCTCGATTTTTTAGACTATCTTCACGGAGAATATGAAAAGGGAAGGAAGCTCATTTTAGCAACTGCTGCGCATGAACGTATTGCAACTTCTATTGCGCAGCATCTCAATATTTTTTCCGAAGTATTTTCGACGAATCACACAAACTTAAAAGGTTCTTCTAAATGTGAAATATTGGAAAAAAGGTTTGGAAAGAAAAAGTTTGGATATGCAGGAAATGCTCACATTGATCTTTTGGTTTGGAAAGAAGCTGGAGAGGGTATTGTCGTCAACGCATCACCTCGGTTATTACAAAAGGCGGAAAAAATGACCTCTGTGGTTAAATTTTTTCCTCAAAAAAGAGGAACTTTTTTGAAAATCTTGAAGGCCATGCGTCTTTATCAATGGGTGAAAAACTTGCTTGTTTTCATTCCATTGATCTTGGCTCATCGCGTTACAGAGATTTCACTTTTTCAAGATGCTGTGGTTGCATTTTTTTCTTTTGGACTATGTGCCTCGAGTGTTTATCTTTTAAATGATTTGCTCGATTTGGAAGCAGACCGTCTTCATCCCCGAAAACGGCTTCGTCCTTTTGCTTCCGGAGAACTGAGCCCTTGGATCGGTATTTTCTTCATTCCGCTTCTTTTGATAACGAGTTTTCTCACTGCGCTCACACTTTCGATCTGGTTTGTCGTTACGCTTGGGATTTATTATGTGCTGACACTTTCTTATTCTCTCTATTTGAAACGCATTCCTCTGATCGATGTCGTGTTACTGGCGATGCTTTATACGCTTCGTTTGATTGCGGGGATTGCGTCAGTGCATGTTCCCATTTCGCCGTGGCTTTTTGCCTTTGCGCTCTTTTTCTTTTTAAGTTTAGCGCTTGTAAAACGATCTTCGGAATTAACGATGATGCAAAAAGAAAACCTGGAGAGTTCACTTGGTCGTGGCTATCGACCAGATGATTTAGAACTCCTGACCATGATGGGAATCTCCAGCGGATTTCTTTCGGTTTTGGTTTTGGCGCTCTACATTCACAGTGAAGATGTTTCAGTTTTATATGCGCAGCCAATGTTTCTCTGGCTTATCTGTCCTTTCTTCCTTTATTGGATCGGACGTATTTGGTTTTTGACGCGAAGAGGAGGAATTCCTGACGATCCCATTCTTTTCGCGGCGAAAGATAAAATAAGCTATGTGATTGGGAGTTTTATCTTTTTTATTCTCTATGTGGCATCATGAAAAATGATTCTGAAGTTCTTGAATCCTGGGGACGCAACCCACAGATTCAGCAATCATCGACTTCTCTTCATTGGAGAAGTGATATTCACTTTTCTTCAGAGAAGAAGATGTTGCCTTACGGAATGGGGCGAAGTTACGGTGATGTCTGTCTCCATGAAGGAGGACTTCTTCTGAAGACGAGAGGACTGAATCGTTTTTTAGAGTTCGATGCAGAAGAGGGGAGATTGATCTGCGAAGCAGGTGTCTCTTTTGAGGAGATTCTCGATTTTGCTGTTCCTCGAGGGTGGTTTCTTCCGGTAACTCCGGGAACAAAATATGTGACGGTCGGTGGTGCGATTGCAAATGATGTGCATGGCAAAAACCATCACCGTGCAGGATCATTTGGTTGTCATGTCGTTCGTTTTGAACTGTTGCGTTCTGATGGAACGCACCTTCTTTGTAGTCAGACTGAAAATACTGATTGGTTTCGGGCCACGGTGGGAGGTTTAGGTCTTACCGGTGTTATTACCTGGGCTGACATTCGTCTCAAAAAAGTTGTCAGTCCCTTTATTCGTCAAGAAACGGTTCCATTTCGTTGTGTCGATGATTTTTTTGCACTTTCTGCTTCGAGCAATCGCGATTTTGAATACACCGTCGCCTGGATCGATTGTTTGGCGAAGGGGAAAAATCTTGGACGAGGTATTTTTATTCGTGGAAATCATGCAGAAATGAACTCAACAAAAAAGAATCCAAAGAGAAAAAAACCGACATGGAGTATTCCATGTCAGATGCCTTCTTTTCTTTTGAATCCATTGACGATCAAAGTTTTCAATGGAATGTATTATTTTTCTCAATGCTGGCGAAAAGATTCAAGGCTTGTTCACTTTGATCCTTTCTTTTATCCGCTCGATGCCGTGAAATGTTGGAATCGTCTGTACGGCCATCGCGGCTTTTTTCAATACCAGTGTGTTGTCCCTCCGCAGACAGCGCCAGAAAATATACGGCGTCTTCTCGACAAAGTTTCTCATTCAAAGCAAGCATCCTTCCTTTCCGTGTTGAAACAATTCGGTTCGCTTCCTTCTCCGGGAATGATGTCCTTTCCCCGAAAAGGAGTGACTCTTGCTATGGATTTTCCCAATCGTGGTATCAAAACTTCTCAACTTCTTCATCAACTGGATGATATTGTGCAGAAAGTGGGAGGAGCTGTCTATCCGGCGAAAGATGCCTGTATGTCGCGTACCTCCTTTGCTGCTTATTATCCACGATGGAAAGAGTTTGCATCGTATATTGATCCCCAGTTCTCATCCAGTTTCTGGAAAAGAGTGAAAGGTGAATAAACTTTCGTCATCCCCGCTTACGCGGGGATCTCATGAGATTCCCGCTTCCTGCATGCGGGAATGACAACCATGCGAGTGCACATATGAAAAATGTTCTGATTCTTGGCGCAACCTCTGCAATCGCTCACGAAGTAGCGAAGCTCTATGCTGATGAGCAAGCTCATCTCTTTTTGGTCGCAAGAAATGAATTCAAACTGGAAACAATCGCAAAGGATTTAATAGTACGAGGAGCAAAAGTAACATCAGGTGTGGCGAACTTTCACGATTTTTCATCGCATCCAAGACTTCTTGAACAGATAAAAGAAAAACTTGGAAATATCGATGTGGTTCTTCTTGCCTATGGTTCTTTAGGGAATCAAGCGGAGAGTGAAAAGAATATCTCCGTTGCGCTTCAAGAAATAGAAACCAATTTTTTGACCGCATTTTCTCTGCTCTCTTTACTTGCTCATATCTTGGAAGCTCAGGGGAGTGGAACTCTTGCCGTGATCTCTTCTGTTGCTGGAGATCGTGGTCGTCAAAGTAATTATATCTATGGAACCGCAAAGGGGGCGCTCAATATTTTTTTACAGGGTTTGCGTAATCGTCTTTATAAAAAAGGAGTTCATGTGTTGACCATTAAACCCGGTTTTGTCGATACTCCTATGACAACGCATCTCAAAAAAGGATTTTTATTTTCTTCTTCTCAAAAAGTGGGAAATGATATTTATAAAGCGATAGAAGAAAAAGAAGACGTCCTGTATACTCCTCAATTTTGGAGAGCGATTATGTTTGTGATTCGAAATATTCCGGAAGCTCTTTTTAAAAGGCTCAACCTATGAAAAATTTTTTTCTCCTTCTCTTCGTTCTGATTTCTGCCTGCAAAATAAGTTGCGCCGCCAATTTTACAGATGAATCTCTTTCTGAAAATAGCCAATCTTCCAGCCAACCTTCTGAGGTCGATGGGCAAAAATGTTTTTATTATCGTGATCAGGACCTTGATAGGTATGGCGATCCCCTGTCTGTGCTTGAAAATTGTTTTCCTCCTTCGGGTTATGTTGAAAATGCGGATGACTGTGACGATAATGATGCTCAAGTGTTTCCAAAGCTTTGGTATTTAGATGCTGATGGCGATAGCTATGGAAATCCGTCACAAACGCTCAGAAGTTGTAATCCTCCCTTAAAGTATGTGCAAAATGCTACGGACTGCGATGATGCCGATGCTGCTATATCACCCAAAACTATTTGGTACGCTGATAAAGATGCGGATGGATTTCTGGGAAGAACGATTTCGTGCGCAAAACCAGAATCTTTTGTCCCTCAACTTGTTTTCATTCCAGAAGAGAGTATTGACTGTGATGATACGAAGAATGCAGTTTATCCGGGAGCGTTTGAATATATCGATCACATTGACCAAAACTGTGACGGAAAAATAAGAACTCTTTATTTAAAAGATATTTCTCCTGACCATGTTTTTCATGGTGCTGAAAGAGGAGATAATACAGGTTTTGATCTTGCAGCAGGAGATTTTGATGGAGATGGATACGATGATATGTTGATCAGCGCTGTCTTTGCGGGATCTGACCTGAAAGGAAAAATTTATCTCATCTATGGAAAGCCTTCTCTGATACTTGATCAAGCTGATGCAACCCTTGTCGGAGAATTTTCAAATGATCATGCCGGTCAGTTTCTCTCCACATCTGGCGATGTGAATGCCGATGGTTGTGTCGATTTTCTGATTGGTGTTCCTGAATATTCAGATACCATTCTGCAACGAGGGAAAACGTATCTCATTTATGGAAGTGGAGCCCGTTGTGCTTTTCCCCAACGATTAACAGGAACGAATAGTCTGACGTCTGTGGGCGCCGTCGGTGGAATTTCGGGCGCTACTTTTCTTGGAGTCAACAGAGAAGATTACAGCGGAGCAGATATTGCATCAGCGGGAGATATTGATGGAGATGGAAAGGACGATCTCCTTATTGGCGCGTATGGAGCAGATGCAACGGCGAATGCTTCCGGAAAGGTCTATCTTGTTTATGGAAAAGCGTTAAACGATGTGACCTGTATGGATGGAACAAATCCCCATCAGATGAATCTGTCGATCCTGGAAACAGCGGCTGATGCACATTGTGGCCATGAGATTCTTGGCGAGGGAGGAGGAAGTCTCTTTGGAATTACATTAGCAGGAGTAGGGGATGTGAATCAAAATGGAACCGATGATCTCTTTATCGGTGCTTATGGTTTTAATCCGGATCCAAATCAGACCCAACCCGCGTACCAATATCAAGGAAAAGCTTACCTTTTTGATTTTGGAATCCTCGGAACGCCTGCAGGACAAAATATTCCGAGACGAATTTTTGCGAGCACCGATACGAAGGCTTATTTTGGTGGATTTGCTTTGACTGGCTTAGATGATTGGCGTTCCTGTGCGAGTACTATTTCTGCTTTAGGAGATACGGATGGGGACAGCGCCAATGACTTTATGCTGGGATGCTATGCGCTTGATAATCGAACCATTCAGATGCCGGATTCAGGCGGTGTGTATGTGATGTATGGTGGTGAGTACACGGGTGATATAGCGTCCGATGCTCTTTTTCTTCTTGGCACAGAGGATAATGGACAGCTTGCCCAGGAAAATCTTGCCTCTGGAGGAAATGTCAATCGTGATGCTTTCGCTGATATTCTCATTGGTGCTTCGAGAGTGAACGGAGGGACATGGCCTGGAAAGTATGAAGCGGGAAAAACCTATTTGATCCTTGGCCGGAGCCGTGTTGATTTCGCAGCCGCGTATACGAATCAATTTTTAGATAATGTTGATCTCACCTTCAGAGAAGTCGGAGGGTTCGAATTTCTTGGGGAAGAGAGATATGACGAAAGTGGTGCTGGTTTGGCAAGCGGTGATTTTGATGGCGATGGAGATACAGATATTCTCATCGGTGCTCCTGGGGATGAAGTGAATAAACTGTATAAACATCAGAATTTTGAATCTCAGGCAAATCCACCGCGACCTGGAAAGGTTTATTTTGTTGAATCCAGGTATGAATAAACCTTCAGTGTTAGTCTCCATTCTGGCTTATAATCATTTCGATGATTTAATAGAAACGATTCGATGCTTGAAGGCTCAATCCTACAAAGATTTTCATCTTCAGGTGATTGATAACGCATCCACTGATAATATCGTCCCGAGATTAAAAGAAATCTATTCTGATATTGATGTGATTCAACTGACAAAAAACAGAGGATATACCGGTGGAAACAATGTTGCGCTCGAAAAAGGTTTTCAACAAGGATATGAATATACCTTCATTCTCAACGATGATATTTCGGTTGAAGTCAATTTTCTCGCGCATCTTATAGAGACGGCAAAAAGCGATGTTGATTGTGGAGTTGTGGGCGTTATTGAAGAAGATTTTTATACAGGAAAAATAAGAACAATCGGGGGAAGTTCATTTCATTTTCGAAGGGCGCGAGGGCAATGGTTGAAAGATATTCCAAAATTAGCATCGAACTCTTTACAGGTGGATTATGTTCAAGGCGCTGCTCTTCTGTTTACTGCACGTGCTTTAGCGCAAGGAATTCGATTTGATGAAAAACTTTTTATGTACTGTGAAGAGATCGATTTGGGATTTCAACTGCGTGAAAAGAAACTCAAAGCTCTTGTGGATCTGAGAACTCGAGTACGACATAAATCAGTTCCCGGGAAATGGAATTCTTTTCAAGCGTATTATCTTCAACGCAATCGGCTCTATTTATGTCGCAAGTATGGTTCGCGTGCGATTTTTTTTCAGGCCTGTTGTTATATGTGCTTTATTGAGTTGCCGCTAAAGATGGTGTTGAGAACGCTTCAGGGTCATCCTCGTTTTGCGTGGGCTTGCGTTCGAGGATGTAAAGCCGCTGTAGAAAATAATATATGATGAAGACACAACATGCAATTCGGATACATCCTGCGGTATTTGTTTATGTATTAGCGTTTGTTTCTCCATTTGCGATTTATGGAATTGGTATCGGTGAAGTTGGTTTTACGCCGATCAATTTTTTGAGTATTCTTTTTTTTCCTGCTTTTCTGATGTTCTTTTTATTTAAGAATTGGTCATTAAAAAATTTAACTCTCGTGGGAGTTCTTCATCTTGCATATTTTGTTTTTGCATTTCTTGCTTCTGCATTTGCGACGAAACATATGGCAGCTGTCAGAGGGTCCGTTGGATATCTAATTGATTTTTTTCTCTGTTACCTTTTTGCCGTTTATTTTATTCAAGAAGAAAAACAGATTCGAACGGTTCTGAAAATATTTATTTTTGTAGGCGCTGTGAATGCCGTCATGGGACTCGTACAATTTGGTGGATTTTTCTTTTTTGGAGAAATGATTGCTCCTCCTTTTGTTCATTTCTTTCATGAAGAAGTCTCTACGAAAAATTTTGGCTATGGAACAGGCCTCTTCTCTATTGCTGGATTTATGAAGATGTATGGATTTTTAGGAGCAGGCTCTGATGCTTTTGGGGGATACACGCTCATTTCTCTCGCTTTTTCGATGTACTTTTTCCAAAGAAAAAAGAATTTTTTCTACGCTTTTCTTATCGTATTTTTTGGAATCACTTTATTGCTCAGTTGTGCGCGTAACGCGTATGTGGGAACACTTTTCTTTTTTCTTTTCCTCTATTTTTTTTACCGTCCTCTCAAGGAAAAAATATTTCAACGCATCTTCAAGGTCTTTAGCCTCGTTTTCATTGTTATTTTTCTTGTGGGGGGGGGTTATATCACACAGAACATGAAGGCCTTTGAAAGCGCAGAAATTCAGGTTTCAGCCACTTCTGCATATAAAACGCCAATTTTTTTACTTCAAAGAGTGAATCCTTTTGCTTCTGCGAGCTTTCAAATCTCTCTGGTCGATTTTTTTTGGGGACATCTCAAATATGCACTTGTTCATGGTTTTGATAATTTTGGTTTAGGGATGGGATTGCAAAATTTTGATGACTATGTCTCTGCAATCTATGGAGTGAAATATGGATCTCATTCAGACTTTATTTTGACGCTTGGAGGAAGTGGTTATATTGGGCTCCTGATTCAAATGTTGATCATTTTTTGTACCATACGCTATGGTCTTAAGGCCTACTATCAACAGCCTCGTGAAAATATAGATTCTCTTCCACTCTTTTTAACAGCATTATTTGTGGGAATGGTAGCGATTGGAATCGTCAGAACGTTTTACTTCGTTCCCTATAATTTTCTTATCATCGGATTGATTGTCAGATTGTATACGATAAAAGCGAATGAGTATCGAGAAGCTGGCGCTATACAATCCTACAACAAAAAGAAAAACGGAAAATGATGCCATGTTTGTCGAGAGTGGGATATGGTGAAATAAAAAAGGAAGCCAGATGACAAGACAATGAATTGTCAGAAGAGATATTTTTTCTTTTTTCCCAAAACGTAAAGAAGGAGCCAGTAAAAAAGGAAGAGCGATCCAAAAAAGAGGCCAACCATAGGCCATGAGGCGAAAACCTCCGGGTCCCAAAACAGGACCAAGAATGAATGAAAAGAATCCGTAGAAAAAAAGAATAAAAAATCCAAGAGGCATTTTTCGAAGGGCGTGAGAACGTAAGAAAAAAAGAAGAAAAAGCGGCCCAATACCAAAAACTGTCAGCAATGATATCAATGTGTGCAGAGGTTGCGAAAAATCAAAACCACAAAAACCGATGTTTTGAATTTTTCCAAAAGTGAGCCAAGCAGGAAGAGTTTTTGTAAAAGAAGGTGAACAGTAATCGAGTGTATTGGTCCAGATATTGAGTCCTAAAAAATTACCGCAAAAATTAAAAATCATTTTTGCAGGGATATAAAAGAGATTTGAAAGCTGGTGTTTGTTCGGAAGTCCATGATGGCTCAAATATCCCGAGAGCAGCATGCTTCCGAGCGAAATAAAAATGGTGGTTGCAGCTAAAGTCCACCGCTTGTGAAAGAAAAAACAAGCTGTCAAAACCAACGAAAGAAGAAGTGTTGCTTCTCGTGTGAGAAAGAGAGGGATGAGAAGCAAGAGCGCAAGAGAGTACTTTTTCTTTACGAGCAAGAAAGAAAAAAAAGCAACTTCAACGCCGTAAAAAAGATCATGCAATTCGTAATCATAAAACATTTGACTGAGAGCCGGTGTCAGGAGGAGAGGGATGGCCGTCCATGCCGGCAAATCTGCTTGCTTTATGAAGTAGGTCAGAAGAAAACAAAAGAAAAAGAGGTTGATCAAAGCAATAAAAAAAAATGATTTCCAAAGCTCAAGGGAAGTCAGTGCTGAAAATGCTTTTACGAAATAGGGATGAAGAATTCTTTTATTAAAAGGTTGGGGAACATCTGATATTTCCCCCTTTGCGATATGCGTATAATATTTTCCGTCAGGCATTTTATAGATTGGATTGATGTGAGGAAGTTTATTCCATGAAACAAGAAACGTCGCCAAAAATAGAGTGAAAGAGATGAATCCTATTGATGCAAGCCTTTTCATGTGGTTGATTTAATTCCTTCATTCCCTTTCGTCAATCGGATGTCGACTAAAGAAAGATCGTCAAGAAAGATCAAAGAGAAGATTTATGAAAATACTCCTCCTTACTTCTGGTATTCTCCCCGACACGCACAGTGGTATTGCAAAAGTCGCCTATTATACAGGACGAGAATTGTGTGAGAGTGGCCATCAGGTGGTTGTTTTAACACGGCGTTATAAGGAGCATCATGCAGTCACTGAGGAAATCAACGGAATGCATTATTATCGTATTCCTTATCCCGATCGATGGGGAGTTTTTCATGTGACGTGGCCTCTGGTTGCTGCCGTCAAATCATGGATATGGCAAAAGCGGATTCACCGCATTCATCCGGATGTGGATGCGGTCTGGATTTTGAACCCATGGTGGACGTTGTTGCTCAACCCTCGTAAACTTTGGCCCCGTGCAAAGCTTATCTGTCAATTTTATGGGAATCCGTATGATGAAATCACCGCAAATAATGGCAAGACGTTCAAAGCTCGTCTTTTTGCACGACTCTACATGGCGGTTTCAAAACAGTGTATGCGTCTCTCTCATTATGTGGCGATGCCAAGTCAATTTGCCTATGATGACGCTGTTGCCATGATGGGGGCAAATGCCCAAAAAAAATTAGTTCTTATTCCGCATGGTGTGGACGTTGATTGTTATCGGACTGCATCGTCAGAGGAAAAACAGGATTTAAAGAAAAAACTTCAGTTGCCACATGACAGGCCCATCTTTATAACAGCTCGAGGGCTTAAACGTCGAACGGGAGTGGATAAACTCATTACCGCTGCATCTCTTTTAAAAAAAGAGGGATTCCTCTTTTATCTTGTGGTGATTGGAAAGGGCCCCATGAAAGAAGCCATTCAACAACAGATTCAGGCTCTGCGTCTCGACGATTCCGTAACATTGTTAAGTGATCTTTCCGAAGAAAAACTTGCAGCGTATTATCGAGCGAGTGATGTTTTTGTCCTTCCCACACAAGCAGCTGAGGCTTTCGGGCTTGCAACGATTGAAGCCATTGCAGCAGGGCTTGTTGCGTTTGGCACGAACAATGGCGCAACTCCAGAAATCCTCAACCGTTATCAGCCGGAATGGATTATTCCGGGAAGTGATGAAAAAAGTATTTATCATAAAATGAAAGAATTTTGTCGGGATCCGCAAAAGTTTACGATCCCTTATGAGGATATGAAAGCGATCACGGCCAAACATTATAGTTGGACAAGTGCAGCAAAGAAATTTGCTCATACTTGTTCCCATTGAAATAAACAAAATGTATTATTTCTTTCAGAAAAAATGGAGATGGTTCAAAAAGCACCTTATCGGTTGTTATCGATTACTCCGATATGGATCTTTCGAAAAAGTTGCATTTTTTGAGATCACGACTCCTGAAAATATTTTTGGACCTTCATTTTTTGACTTTATTGCTTGTATCCCCCGTGTTCTTCAAGAGATGGCATGGACCTTGGTTCGGACATATCAAACAACATTTTGGGAATCCTGCGTTCTGAAGCCCGATCATCTCTCTCGTCCTTTTGAAGGAGATTATGGAAAGTTTCGAGTGAGAAGCATTTATAGGAATGCTTTTTCCCTTTTTCACTCACGTTGCGGGAAAATACATCTCGATCTTGCAAATGATTCGGATGCGGAAGGTTTTTATTTTTCTATTGGAAAACAATTTATCACAATGAAAAAAGGCGTTTTGGAAATTTTTCTTGAAAGCGATGGAAATTCAACCAAAATATTTTCGAAACCCTTACAAATGCTTCGTCATAATTGGAACTGGTTCTATTTTTCTTTGGATACTTTGAAGAACATCTCCAAGCACTCTCATTATATTGGCGCAAAATATGATTTTAGGTGGAATCTTAGCGAGAAAAAGAGAAAGGTATTTATTTCTACGCTTATAATCAAAAGAAAAAAACAAGAAAGAATTTTCCTTCTTCTTGTTGCTGATGCTGTGCGTCCATCAGATATAGGACTGTATGGTCAATCCTCTTTGACCCCTCATCTCGATACATTTTTTTCTTCGGGTGCAGTTTTCCGAAATAGTTTTGCGCAAAGCAATTGGACTCTTCCTGTCTTTGCCTCTCTAGCAACGTCTCAATATGCTTCACAGCACGGGGTTGTTGATCCAGACATCTACTTGCGATGTCTTCCACCTCATGTTCCGACATTAGCGGAACTTATGCGTGCAAATGGTTTTTTTACATATGCTTCTGTGGCACACCATCGTTGCAATCATTCCATTGGTCACCATCGAGGTTATGAATATTTTGATTATTCGCAAACAGTAGAGGTGAAATATAACTCCATGGGAATCCCTGGAAAAAATAATATGTACCGGCAACTTCAAAACCTTTGTGCGCGATTGGATAATTTCCGTGGCGCTGATTTTTTTGGAATGGTTCATTTTTTTGATACACATATTCCTTATCTTTATAATCGTAATGAACTTAATACACGTCATCTTCTTTTTCAGAAATCAGTGGACCAATGTGTCATGGAATCCCTTTCTCATAAATTGAAAGGAGAAGAATATCACTATCTTCTTTATAGATATCAGATGCGATTAGCTGAGCTGGATCAAGCTCTTCTCAAAGTATTTAGGATCCTTAAAAAAAGAGAGAAAGTAACTGTCATTTTTATGTCGGATCATGGTTTTTCTTTTGAAAATCCGCTTGCTTGGGATTTGTCTTTTGATAAAATCGAAACTCCCTTTTTAATCCGCTCCAATGAGTTTGATCTTCAACGAGGAATACAGAATCGTATGGTTGAGTCTTCGCTTGATGTTCTTCCAACAATAACAAACCTTTATAATATCCAAGATTCTGTTCTGCGATCTGGAACTCCTTTATTTGATCATGTGGGGAAAATAATATTAAAAGAATATGCAATTTCAGAGCACGTCTATGACGACATTTATCAGTTGCGTCTCATCGGAAAAGAAAAACTCTCCCTTCTTTTTGAAACAAGCCGACATCGAAAGACAGGATCAATTGATATTGATGGAATGAGGTTGAAAAACTGTTGTTATCAAGGACTTTCACCGAGTATCGGGAACCATCTCTTTTTAAGTTTTCTTGAAAAAGCCAAGCTTCCATTTTCTTTAAAAAAGAAATTACAACAACTGATCAGTCAAAATGCACTTCAAGATCAACCTGAAGTTGCAAGTGAAGGAGCTCTATGAATTTTACTGAATTTTGCGCGAAATCTTATCCTGAAAAATCAGTGTTTGATCGAAAACAATTTGACCCGTTTACGAATTTCGTCAAATGGTTTGCGATGCGTTTTGGGTATTTTCTTTTTCAAGGTGGTGTCACCGCAAATACGCTCGATGTTCTTGCTCTTTTACTTTCTTTCCTCGGTTTTTTCTTTTTCTCGACGGCAAGAGATGGACATATCGTGCTTCCTTTTCTTGGGATTGCACTGCTTTATTTTCATATTTTTGTTGATTTTGTGGATGGCACCCTTGCCAAAGCTTCAGGAACGACGAGCCTTTTAGGACATTATCTGGACGAAATTGGTTGTGATATCGATCGTATGCTTTTGCTCGTTTTATTTGGTGTGTATACGGGGAAAATATTTTTTATTCTTGGTAATTGTTTTGCGGTTGGTATTCTCATTCGTTTAGCCCCCTTAACAAAAAAAGAACTTCCGACCACAGGAAAAATCGGGGCGTTATGTCGTTTGTATGTCTACAAATACTCCTTTCTTTCAGTACGGTTTATGTTAGCGATTCTTCCCCTTTTATTGGGACTTGTTCTCTTGATGAGATGGGATCTTCAGTTGCTTTCAACGCTCCTCTCTCTTTTTTATGAGATCGCTGCAGTCGTTTGGCTTTTTTTATGTATTCCTCAATTTAAAGAGAAAGCGAAGGTGGTGTGATGACAATCAAAGTAGGTATCAATGGTCTGGGCCGGATCGGGCGTGCCATTGTACGCATTCTTCTTGAGCGCGCTGATATTGAGATCGTGGCTGTCAATGATATCAATCCCGATATCGAAAATATGGCATATCTTCTGAAATATGATTCCACCTATGGGAAACTCCCGTTTTCTGTAACAACTGGCGAACATGAAATCATTATCGGAAATGAAAAGCGGATGCATATTTTTCATCATCATCTGATTACAGATGTTCCATGGGAGAAGTATGGAGTAGAAGTAGTCGTCGATTCCTCCGGGGTACGAAAAAATCTTTTGGAAGCGCGAAACCTCAAAGGGAGAGTCAAACGGTGTATTGTGACTCATTCACCTCCATCTACCGACGTTGATCGAACGATTATTCTTGGAGCAAATGAGCAGGAATGGGATCCCAAAAAGGATTTTCTTCTCTCTAGTAGCATTTGTGATGCAAATGCTTTTGCTCCCGTTGCAAAAGTTCTAGATAATAGCTTCGGAATTACACACGGTTTTTTAACGACACTTCATCCGTGGCTCAACTATCAGAATCTTTTGGATGGACCTTCGATTTCTTATGCAACGCCAGGAGAAATTCATGATTATTATGCCTTAGGGAGAGCAAGCACTGGTTCTCTTATTCCGAAAACAACTTCTGCTATTAAGGCTTCGGAAGCAGTATTGAAAAGTCTTCGAGATAAATTTTTATCTATGTCGTATCGTGTGCCGACGATGATTGTTTCATCCGCTGATCTTTCCGTGCAGCTTGAAAAACAGACCACACTTGAAGAAGTCAAGCAGGCTTTTGAAGAGATGGCTCAAAACCAAAAGTGGAATATCATTTATAATAACAAAGAAGCCCTCGTTTCTACGGATTTTACGGGTTGCGCCTCTTCAGCGGTAGTCGACCATCGCTGGATGAGACTGAATGAACATAATTATTTAAAAATGGTCCTCTGGTACGACAATGAGTGGGGTTACTCTTCCCGTGTTGTCGATCTCATTGCTTATATTTCACAATGATTATTCCAAAATGTATTGCTTTTGATTTTGATGGTGTCCTCTGCGATTCTTTAGATGAGACCATGGTTGTTTCCTATTATGCTTATGGTACGTTACATGAATTAAATCGGATACATCCTTATAGCTGTGATCATGTTCCTCAGGAACTCGCAAAAATATTTTTCCATTTCCGACCACTGGTACGAGTTGCAGAGGAATATTATCTTCTGTGGGCGCTCATCCTTGAACGCGCAGATCTCAAAGAGACAGAGCCGCTTTGTGAACAAGCTCAGCACATTCCGTTTCCAAAGCAACAATTTCGCGAGCTTTTTTTTCAAGAGAGGAAAAATTGGAGAGCCAACAATGAAGCATCATGGAAGAGGCATCTCTCACTTTATCCGGAAATGAAACTTACCTTAAAAATTTTAAAAGATCGTGAGACTCCTACTTTTATTGTTTCATCTAAAGATGAAGCCGCGATACGTCAAATTCTTTCCTTGCATGATGTTTCATGGCGAGCTGAAGATATTTTTGGTGCCGAAAAAAACCTTGATAAGGATCGACTTTTTCAGTTGTTATTGAAAGTCAAACAGCTTTCTTCTTCTGAACTTTTTTTTCTTGATGATAATTTAGTGAATCTTCGCTTGGCAAAGCGTATTGGCATACAGGGAGCAATGGCAGCGTGGGGTTATAATTTTAAACACGAACAGAAAATAGCCCTCGATGAGGGATTTGAAATTTTTCAACTTAAAGACATCCACACACGTATTCATTATGTTTCATGAATTGTCATTAAAACAGTATAGTCTTCTCAATTCTCATTACCGTATGATAGAGATAAATAATGTATTGTATCTTGAAAAAAAGATTACTCTTCATCCCTCATGGGGAAGACCTCATGTTGAAGCGCTTTTTGAGCTCACGCTCACCTATATTGAACAATTGCAGAAAGCGAATATTTATTTTCCTGCTGTCAAAACTGCAACTAGAGGAGAAAATTATTTTCTCTTTTTGTGTGAATATAAAGGAATCAATGGGGTTCAGTATATAGAGGAGTATGGGTTTCCCATGTTTCTTGCTCCAGGTGGCTTTTTGAATCAAATGTTTGAAATCATTCGTCAAGCGCAACATCAAAAAATTTCTCTCGATCCCCATATCAAAAATTTTGTCTTTGATGGAGAAAAAGTTTGGTATGTTGATTTTTCCCCGCCGTGGGGAAAGGAATATTATCAGTTACGTTTTTCAGTTGCTTCAGGTGAAGAAAAAAAAATTCTTCGTTCCTTTTTTTCCTGTTTTGAACCAAAACAACTAGGGTATCATGCAGCAAGTGATCTTCTCAAAACTGACTCTTCATCTCTTGCGATGATGCCGAAAATCTATGATGCATTGCATAAGCGAGGTATGGTCACGAGTTTGTATGAATATTTTCTGGAAGAGGGAAGCAGAATTCGTGAGGCTGAAGCAACTCGCGAGATGAAGGACCTTTTCCTTTTATAATAAGTTTTACCTTGATAGGAGATTTTTTATGAAGAGACGGCTGCAATTATTACTGTATTCAATGCGTTCGCAACTTGCACATTTTCCAGGTATGTTTGCTTTACTGAAGATTTTCATGCTGTTTTTACCCAAAAATTTGAAAGCGAATTATTATGGCGTAACCATGTATATCGATTCTCGAGATCTTCGCTCAATGAAGGAAGCTTTTTTAAAATCTCCTTATGAAAACAAAATGCATGAAACTTTTAACAATGTTCTTAAAGCAGGTATGTCAGTTGTTGATATAGGTGCACATATTGGATTGTTTTCGCTTATTGCAGGTCAAAAAGTTGGAGCAGAAGGGCATGTGTATGCTTTTGAACCCATGCCCAGATGTTATGAATTACTGCAAAAGAACATTCAACTTTATAATCTCAATAACGTGGAAGCAATTCAATCCATTGTGACGAATAAACAAGGGAAAACGGAATTGTGGATGGATAAATATTATTCGATTCTGGGTTCGCTTCATAAAGACAATCTTATGAATAAGGGAGAAAAAGTTGAAGTGGATGCTATAACCCTTGATCATTTTTTTCTCGGCACAGATAGTCATGAGCGTCGTATAGATATTATTAAAATGAATATTCAGGGTGCTGAAGGGTTAGTGATTGATGGGGCAAAGCAATTACTTCGCTCAAAAGGACCAACCATATTTATGGAGTTTTGGCCTTTTGGCTTAAAAAAAATGGGGAGTGATCCAGAGCAACTCTTCGATACGTTAACGGGCTATGGGTATCAGGTTTATAGGATCCATATGGATGATGCCAGTTTAAAACCGATGAAGAAAAGTGACATTTTCCCCCTCTCTGATTTTTATATGAAAAAATCAGTAGCAATGTATTTGCTGTGGCAAATGCCCAGAACAAATGAGTTGTCTCTATGAAAACTCTCTTTCGTTTTTTAAAACGTGCTGGTTTGGGTCGGGTTCCTGGTTTGCTGCAGCTCTATAATTTTCTCTATAGTATTTTTATTCGATTCTCTCGCATCGACCCTATTGTTCATCTTGACGGACAAAAAATTCTGGTAAGCAAAGAGGATTTGTCTACTTCAAGAAGATTATTGGTATATGGTGAACATGTTCAAGAAACAGCAGAATTTCTCAAAAATATTGTGAAAGAGGGAATGATCGTAGCTGATATCGGGGCGAACATTGGTTATTATACATTACTTTCAGCAAAGCGCGTTGGGACGAAGGGGCGTGTTTATGCTTTTGAGCCGGATCCCCGTTGTGTTGAGATTTTACAAAAAAATATTTTGCTCAACGCTTATTCAAACATTTCTATTGTGCAGAATGCTGTTTCTCATACAACTGGAAAGACAATTCCAGTCTATCTCGATAAACATCATTTTTCTCTCACATCTTTAGCAAAAGAGAATGTAACTACCACTGAAGAAAAAATCGAAATTACCACTATCTCTTTGGACGATTTTTTTGAGAAACAAATTGGCAATAGTCGTTTGGATTTTGTAAAGATGAATATTCAAGGGGCTGAAGGTTATGTCATTGAAGGTGCGAAAAAATTGTTTCAAAAGAATAACCTCACCTTGATTACGGAATTTTGGCCGGAGGGTCTGGAAAAGTGCGGGACGGATCCACAAAAACTTTTGTTGATGTTGAAAGAGTTAGGTTATACGTGGAGACCTGTTGGTCATAATGAGGAAAAGAAGAAATCATATTCCATTGGTGAGATTATTTCTCTGGGAAACAAGTTTATTCACCAAAAAAAGAAATCTCTCCATCTTGTTGTTTCAAGAGTTTAATTTATGAAAACATTGATTCTGGCTGCAGGTCTTGGCTCACGGCTTCAGCATAAAACACAACATTCACCTAAAGCTTTAGTTCGCATCCATGACAAGCCAATTTTGGCCTATCAGTTAGATGCCTTGTCAGCGTGTGGCATGAAGGATATCGGTATTGTTCTTGGATATCAGGGAGAAATGATCAAAGAGTATATCGAGCAAAATTATTCTTTTCTTCATACGACTTTTTTTTGGAATCATGACTATGCTTCTTCCAATAGTTCCTATTCCTTTTGGATGGCAAAAGATTGGATTGCGGATGAAAGTTATATTCACTTGAATTGCGATATTCTTTTTTCACCCACATTGTTACAGAAACTTCTGAAGCACAGGCATGAAAACGTCATTGCGATAAAACGAGATGTGTCGCTGGGTGGACGCCTTGAACATGTCGTGGTGAAGGGTGAGCAGATCCAAAAAATGTCGATCGAATATGATCCGCAAGCGACAGGAAAAGCCTTTGGCCTGGCGAAGCTTGGAACTTTGAGTCACGTTATTTTACAGAAGCTAATTGCAACGTATCTTGCTCAAGGGGATAAAAATCAAAATTACTTTGGGATGATCCGTCATGCCATTCATCAAAAAATTCCTTATTATGTACTCGATGCCACGCATGAAGAACTTTTTGAAGTGAACACCTTAGAAGATTACAAAAAAGTAGAAGAGTATGTAGCGCACAAAAAACTATGTTGAAATCATTTCTTCTTGCCCTTTTTCCCTTTCGATTTGCACTTCTTCTCTTTTTTTTCGGTCTTCTCTTTTTATTTGTCCGAAAAGAGCGTTTGGCAAAGAGAGTGCTTGTGGTGAGTTTTTGTATTCTTTTTTTGGGGAGTCTTTCTGGTTTTTCTGGGCGGCTTCTTTTCAATCTTGAATCGCGGTATCCTTCATTTGATGTTTTGATCCAAAAGGAAAATCTGGAAAATATAATGTACATTGTTGTCTTAGGAGATGGACATGTTGAAGAAGTTTCCTGGCCATTGACGAGTCAACTCAGCGATGAAATGCTGAAACGAACAGTTGAAGGGATGCGACTGCATCTGCAGTTGCCGCATACCAAAATTGTGGTTTCAGGTGGTAAGCTTACGAAAAAAAGTGAGGCTGAGGTGATGCAAGAGTTGCTCGTTTCACTCGGGATTTCAGCAGACGACATTATCACCGAAAGAAAATCTGCAAATACCTACGAACAAGCACTTTTTTTGAAGCCGATCTTACGGCAGCAGCGGTTTATTCTGGTGACTTCCGCCAGACATATGCCTCGTGCCATGAAACTTTTTCAAGAACATGACCTCCAGCCTCTGGCAGCGCCAACTGCACATTATGTTTTGAGTACCAAAAGTTTTATTCCCAGCTTAAGACATTTTCAAAAACTTGAAATTGCCCTCTATGAATATTTAGGATTGATAAAAAATGCTTTTTTGCAAAGAACCGAACATGAATCTTCCAACTGAAAAAATAAGCGTTGTTATTCCTTGTTACAATGAAGAAAGATACATTGGAAAGTGTCTTGATTCGATTCTTGCGAATGATTATCCACATCACTCTCTTGAAATTATCGTTGTGGATGGCCGGAGTGATGATAGAACAAGAGATATTGTTCATCTCTATCAAGAAAAATATTCTTTTCTTCGTTTATTAGAGAACCCGGAACGTTTTACCACCGCGGCGCTGAATAAAGGTATTCAAGCTGCATCGGGCGAGATCATTTTAAGAATAGATGCCCATTCTGTCTATCCCACCGAGTACATTTCAAAATGTGTGAAATATTTGCGACAGTATGATGCAAGTAATGTAGGAGGTGTTTGGCGTATTCGTCCTGGAGAAGAAACTTTTATCGCGAAAGCCATTGCTCTTGCTCTGGCGCATCCCTTTGGTATTGGGCTTGCTCGATATCGAACCGTCAAAGTGTCGCATTCTCCGCAAGAGGTGGATACCGTTCCCTATGGCTGTTTTCCGAAAAAGATTTTTGAACACATCGGTTATTTTAGAGAAGATCTGCCTCGTTGGAAAGGGAGGTGCAATGAAGACATTGATTTTAATAAACGGATTCGAGAGAGTGGAGGAAAAATTTTTCTCATTCCGGAAATTATTGTCTATTACTATGCACGTGGGACTTTAAAGTCTTTTTTACAACATAATTTTAATAATGGAGTTCTTGTCACCATGCCACTCGGAAATAACGATATGGATTTTTCGTATCGACATCTGGTTCCGGGGTTTTTTGTTCTGAGCTTTATGACATTGATACCTCTCTCTTTTATAAGTCCTTTTTTTCGTACTCTTTTTTTCTTTCCTATGGCACTTTATCTCAGCCTCAGTCTTTATTTTTCCTTTAAAAGAATGTTCGTCTACAAAAATCCTCTTTATTTCTTTTTCATGCCCGTTGTCTTTTTTGTTCTTCATCTCAGTTATGGCTTGGGCTCTCTCTACGGTCTTTTAAAAGCATTTCGCATGAAATGGCAAAATGCGGTGAAGTTGGAGAAACCTCTTTCATGACCATTTCTTCAAAACAGCTTATTCGAAATATTACGAGCATTACATGCGCCTATGTAGGACGGAAAGCTCTGACGTTTATCTATTTTACGCTCATTGCACGATATAGCGGTGTTGAAGTGACAGGCGCTTACTTTTTACTCGTTTCTTTTGCAGCTGTCATCACATCATTTTTGGATTTTGGTTTTTCAAACACTCTTATTCGCGAAGCTTCAAAAGCTCCCGAAAAACTCGCCTTCTATTTAAATAATATTCTAACAGCAAAAATTTTTCTCAGTGCTCTCGCCATTGTTGCGGGGACTTTTATTTTGATTTTTTTCGACTATAGTTTGCGCATAAAAATTTTGGTTGCGATGCTCGTTGCGACCATGATTTTCGAAACATTTGCGGAAACTTTTTTTTCATGTGCGCGTGTGCGTCATCACATGAAAACAGAAGCTCAAACACTTGTTATTGGACAATTTATTACGCTCATGGTGGGAGGACTCTCTCTTTGGCTTTATCCAAGTCTTTATTTGTTGATCTTGGCGCTTCTTTTAAATCAGATGTGTCATTTTTTCCGTTCATACTATCTGGTAGTGCATACCCTGTCTCTTCCATTGCAACTTTCATTTGATAAAACCACGTTCATCTCTTTAACAAAAATTGCAATTCCGTTTCATATCGCGGTTTTATTTGAACAAATTCTTTATGCGGATGCTTTTATTCTGAAATATTTAACCGAAGATAGAATAGTTGGTCTTTTTGGAGTTTCCCACGCTCTTATCAACGCCTTTCGTTTTATTCCCATTGTTCTTGGCTTAGCTATTTTCCCGGCATTAAGTTCCTTCCATGCTTTTTCACCTTCAAAATTTAAAAAACTTTTTCAAGGTTTCTATACAGTTCTTTTAAGTTTAGTGGCGCCATTGGCCATTTTTCTTCTTCTCTTTTCTTCAGAGGCGATCGATCTTCTCTTTGGAGAAAAATATATTGAGTCAAGTAGAACGCTTCAAATTTTAGCACTTTCACTTCTCCCGCTTTTTTTAAGCTATCCTTTTAGTAAATTACTGGATGCTTGTAACAAACAACTTCTGAATGCAACGTTGAAGGGAATATCACTTGTTATTCACCTCACCTTGACTGTTGTTCTTATTCCTTCCTTTGGTGCTGTCGGGATCGCTCTTTCCTGTCTTTTGAGTTATACATTTCTTTTCCTTGCCTCCATGCATTATGGATCAAAAATGCTTCCTCATGTTTATTCATTTTGTTTCAAGAATATGTTGTATGTCATGTTAGCATCCTGTTTTATGGGGTATTGTCTTTTTATTTTAAAACTGTTTCTGCATCCTTTTGTTCTCATTCCTTTTGGATTCTTCCTTTATATATCTTCTCTCATTCTTTTAAGAGGAATGACCCGAAGCGGTTTTAATAAAGATGAAGCTTATAGGGAATGGTTATTACTTGCGAAACGTGCTTTGCGATAAAATATGAACGATAACATTTCCCAACCTGTTATTTTGATTACCGGAGCAAGCGGCGGCATTGGAGCTGGTGTTGCTGATTCTTTATTTGAACGTGGATATACACGGATTGCATGTCAGCATCGTTCGTCTTCGGATCATCTTGGACGCATTATCCAAAAATATACTTTGGATCCCAAACAACATTTATTTCAAGGTGATCTGACAAATGAAGCGTATGTTGAGGAACTCGAAAAAAAAATAAACGAACAGTTTGGTGCCGTCGATGTGCTCATTAATTTAGCAGGAGGCTCAACAAACGGGCTTTCCTGGAAGCTATCGCTCCAAGAATTTCACGATGTTATGGCGATGAATCTTACGACTACTTTTCTGACGTGCCGACAATTTATTCCTCGCATGCGAGAAAAAGGATTTGGAAGAATTATAAACACCTCCTCTGTTGTTGCTTTCAAAGGGACAACAGGAGCGGCGCATTACAGCGCAGCAAAAGCAGCCGTTGTGGGATTTACCAAATCGCTTTCTTTGGAACTCGCGAATAAAAACATCACTGCGAATACGCTTGCTCTGGGATATTTTGATGTTGGCATTATCAATCACGTTCCTGTTGAGATGCAGCGGAAGATCCAGCAAGACATTCCCTTGAAAAGATTTGGTACGGTCAAAGAGATTGGTCGGCTTGTTGAATATCTCTTAAACGATGAGTCTGCATATATTACCGGTCAAATCTTTCATATTAATGGTGGGCTGTATTGAAAAGTCCGCAGGAGGCGATTGTCGAGCGGCGTCTTCAGACACTGGAAACGAAGCCTCAATATCCAGTAGGCTGAAGCACAGGCAAAAATCCGGCGTGTGAGGATTTTTGCCGTAGTGAGACAACGCCTCCGAGAGACTTTTCAATTTATAGATGAAGATCACATTCGATCAATTCAACCGACAAAAAAATTTACACGAGCAGCGAAAACTTTATGCTCACTGCTTTCCCGAAAGCCATTTGTCCGCAGAAGAGAGCGAAGCTCATTATCAATGGCAATTTGCAAGTTTTCCTCATCTTCATCAAGGTAGTGCTAGCTATGAGTATGCAGCTTTCGATAATGATGAAATGGTTGGCTACTATGCAGCGCTTCCTTATCGATATAACATCGAAGGGGTACTTTGTACGTGTGGCATGGTCTGCGATGTCATGACCCATCCGCAGAAGAGAGGACAGGGCATTTTTAAACAACTGGGAATGTTTGCGACAGAAGATCTAAAAAGAGCTCAGCTCCATTTTACCTCTGGGTATCCTATTCGCAAGGATGTGATGCCCGGTCATCTCAGTGTCGGATGGAAAGTCGGTTTTAAATTGCCGATGTTTGTCTCTTTTTTGGCATCGCGTGCGATGCTTCAAAAAATTCATCTTTCTCTTGTGGCTCCATTTGCTGATGCGTTGTTGATTTTTTTCAATGCTCTTTTGAGTTTTTATTGGCGCAAGAAAATTCCCTTCTATGATGTGGAGTCCAGAGAAGCTTCCGAAACTTCCTTACAATCTCTTCTCCCCTTTATTGCTCTTTGGGAAAAAGAGCAGAATTTTTTTTTGATCAAAGATTTTGAGTTTTTGAGGTGGAGACTGGGAAAAAAAAATGCTCATTACAAAATATTTTTTCTTCAAAAAAGTGATGACATTGTCGGTGCTGCGCTGGTTCGATATACAAATTTTTACGGTATTCCCGCGGCAGTCATTCTCGATTGCATGGTTCTTCGGGATCATCTTCAAGCGTCACCACGGATGTTTTCGGAGATAAAGAAAGCGGCGTTTCAAGACAGATGTGAAGCTGTGGTGGTCATGATGAGTGGTCACTGGGGAAAGAGGTATCAACTGCGCAAGGCAGGTTTTTTGAGATCGCCCTATGTGTTTCAATTCATTTCAAAAAAATTGAATTATTCCATGGAAGAAAAAAATTTTCTCGATGAAAAAAACTGGCATCTGATGTGGATCGATTCTGATCGGTTTTAGTGTCGTCATTCCCGCGCAGGCGGGAACAGGGATAACATTCAAGAATGTGATTGATACTTTTTAACATATTCTTCCATTGTGAGAAATTCGACATTGTGTTTTGCAATCCAGGAAAAGAGTTCGTGATTCATGATGTGAATTTTTTCTCCAAGATAACGCCTTCCCATCCAGACACGAAGCGGAAATCCTCGAATAAGCCATGTGCGATGGGGAATGAAAAGTTTCCAGGAAAAAGGAATGCGCTTTTCATAAACAAACTCGTGGGGATGGACCAGATACACAATCGGTTTTCCTGTCAGTTTTGATTCAAGATAAAAAAGTTCAAATAAACATTTCATAAAGGTGACACCAAAAATACGAAGCGTTGTGGAAACAAAAGGGATCATAAAGGCAGAGACTGGAATTTCAAAAAGTTTCATCTCTCCCTTTCGGTAAGGAGATGTTTTGCTGGGATGATAAGGGTTTCGAGGAGCAATAAGCCAGCCAGGATTTATGAGGTTTGAAGAGAGAAAATCGAGTCGCTGGGAACACACGGAAGAATCAACACTGTAGCCGAGCTCTTCGAGGACCGACAGGGTTGAGCTTGAAGTCTTCACGCGAGGAGATCGAAAGGAACGAATGGGTTTGCCGAGAAGTTTTTCAAGACGCTCTGTCGCTTCCCCAAGTATCTGTTGTGCCGCTTCTTTTGGAAGTCGATGAAACTCTTCTGTATCGTCATGATAAAGGCCATGACATCCGATTTCGTGTCCGTCCTGAGCAATTTTCTGAAGCGTTTTGTGTTCAGCGTAAGAAGCTGTATAGAAAAAAGTAGCCTTAATTCCATTTGCTTTTGTAAGCTCAAGCGCATAATCAATGGCCTCCTCGAGCTTCTCGCAGGGATCCACGTCAAAGGTGATAAGCACGGGAACTTTTTTCATAGAGATTGTTTTTCAGAAATAACTGCGGAGCACAAGTGCTATGAATACGGCGTTGCAAAATGATTATTCCTTGATCACCGAACGAGCGGGCGCAAACGTCACACAGGAACAACTTTTGCGTGTCTATCAACGTTATGTGTTTGCGGCGCAGTATTGTCATGGCAAAGATGTTCTTGAAGCAGCATGCGGAAGCGGTGTGGGACTTGGATTGTTAGGAGATGTAGCACATTCTGTGACAGCTCTTGATTGTGAACGAAAAAATTTATTTCATGCAGAAACGACGTATCAGCAAGATTCCAAAGTTCGTATTCTGCATGGAGATGCGCAGGCAATTCCATTTCCAGACAAAAGTTTTGATGTCGTTATTCTCTACGAAGCAATTTATTATTTATCTCATCCAGAAAAGTTTTTTGCCGAATGTAAGCGGGTCTTACGTTCGGGAGGAAGGCTTATCATCGGAAGCGCCAACCGTGAGTGGGCTGATTTTAATCCGAGTATTTACAGTACCCGTTATTTTTCTGCATCTGAACTCTATGAGATGATGGAAAAAGAAGGTTTTCAGACAAAAATTTATAAAGGTTTTCCGATTGAAGAGAGCCAGGGAGGAAAACAAAAAGTACTCTCTCTCATGAAGCGAGTTGCAGTGAAGCTGCATTGCATTCCAAAATCGATGAAGTATAAAAAATTTCTCAAACGCATTTTTGTCGGTCAACTTGTTCCGCTGCCGCCGCGATTGACGCAGGGAAGTGTGGAATATAGAGAGCCAACGCCACTTTCTTTGGGAAAAGAGACGCAGTTCAAGGTGATCTATGCTGTTGGTCACTATCATCCTGAGCCCTTCGGCCTTGCTCAGGACAGGCTTGTCGAAGGACGAGGAGCGTAAATGGGCTGCCGTGTCCTGACAACAGATATTCCTGATGTCAAAATCATTCTTCCGGAGAAATTTGGAGATCATCGCGGTTTTTTTTCGGAAACGTACCATAAGAGAGAGTTCGCAACAGCGGGCATTCATCTGGAATTTGTTCAAGATAATCATGCGCTCAGTGGTCCCAAAGGAACCGTACGAGGGCTTCATTTTCAAACTCCTCCCTATGAAATGTGGAAACTGGTGCGCGTGGTGAGAGGTTCTATTTTTGATGTTGCGGTCGACATTCGCAAGTATTCTCCCACGTATGGAAAGCATGTGGCAGTGGAGCTCAGCGCTGAAAAATGGAATCAACTTCTGGTTCCTGCTGGTTTTGCGCACGGCTATTGTACGCTCGAACCCAATACGGAAGTCGTCTATAAAGTGACGAATTATTATTCTCAAGAGCATGACAAAGGTATTTTATGGAATGACGAAGCTCTCGGGATTCGCTGGCCAGTTGAAGGGAGCGCAGCTCTTTCGGAAAAAGATAAAAAGTGGCCAAGGCTTTCCGCTTCAGGAGTATATTTCTCATGAAACTTCTTGTGACAGGTGGTCTCGGATTTATCGGTTCAAACTTCATTCGATATCAGCTGGAACACGATCCGAGCTGTTCGATCGTGAACTTAGATTGCCAGACCTATTCGGGAAATCCGGAAAACTTGCGCGACATTGAAAACAATCCGCGATATCGATGGGTCAAAGGAGATATTGTTGATGCTGAGGTTGTAGGGCCCCTCATGCAGGAGGCAGAGTGTGTGGTACATTTTGCGGCAGAGTCTCATGTCGATCGCTCTATTCTTGACTCATCTGCCTTTCTTCGGACCAATGTTCAAGGGACGCACGTTCTGCTTGAGGCAGCGAAAAAATATGGCATCGAACTTTTTGTGCATGTGAGCACTGATGAAGTGTATGGTTCTGTTGAAAAAGGGGAGTCGGTTGAGAGTGATCCTTTGGAGCCTAACAGTCCCTATGCCGCCTCAAAAGCTGCGTCAGATCTTCTCGTACGCTCCTATCATGTCACGCATAAGCTTCCGACGATTATTACCAGATGTTCAAATAATTTTGGTCCCTATCAATTTCCCGAAAAAGCGCTTCCACTTTTAATGACGAACGCGCTCGAAGAAAAACCATTTCCTCTTTATGGGAGCGGAGAAAATGTTCGCGATTGGATCTATGTCTTAGATCATGCCAAGGCCATTTCGTTTTTGATTCGCAAAGGAAATGTGGGAGAAATTTATAATATTGGCGGTACGTATTCTGCGCAAAATAAAATTCTCTTCACGAAAATTTTGGAACTGATGCAAAAACCAGCTTCGCTGCTTCACATCGTTGCAGATCGACCGGGCCATGATAAACGTTATGCACTGAACTGCGATAAGTTGAAACGTCTTGGCTGGAGTCCGGAAACACCTTTTGAAGCAGCATTAGAGCAAACGATCAATTGGTATTGCGAAAGAACTGATTGGTGGCAACCCTTGAAATATGGGACTGATTTTCAGCATTACTACACATCGCAATATGCTTCCCGCGCGATGAAAACCTCATGAAGATTCTTCTTCTGGGTGCTTCAGGACAGCTTGGGTTTGATCTCTGTCGTTTGTTTCAGAACAACGAATGTTTCGATGTTTCCCCTCTAACACGAACAGATCTTGATCTCATGCATATTGCCCGCATACCGGAGGTCTTGCATCAATATCAGTTCGATATTCTCATCAACTGTACTGCGTATAATCGTGTCGATGATGCACAATCTCATTCGCAACTTGCATATGCGATCAATACCTATGCTGTGGAAGCACTTGCCAAATACTGTGCAGAAGTTCGAGCAAAGTTCGTCCACGTCAGTTCCGATTTTGTTTTTAACGGTGAGAAAACTTCTCCTTATACAGAGACAGATCTGGTTATGCCGCTGTCTGTCTATGGAACTTCAAAGCTCTTGGGAGAACTCTTTGCGCAGCAATCACATAACGATGTGCTGGTGATTCGTACGGCGTCTCTTTTTGGCGAAGTCGGTTCCTCGGGAAAAGGGGGGAACTGCGTGGAAGCTTTTGTCCACAAGGCTCGTCGCGAAGAAGAGCTGAGAGTCATTAACGATATCACGATGTCGCCGACGTCGACGGCAGATCTTGCGCAGGCCATTATTTCTCTCTTGCAACAGAAAGCTCCTTCTGGAATTTATCATGTGGTCAATGACGGAGTGGTGACGTGGTATGCATTTGCTTCTGAAATCATGAACCAAATGCGTCTTTCGGCACGTATGACTCCGGTTTCACATGCTGAGTTTCCGATGAAGGCTTTGCGGCCTCGGTATAGTGTTCTTGACACCGCAAAGACGGCCAATGTCATTGGAAAGATGCCAACATGGCAAGAAGCGCTGCATCGTTATCTTCAGCAGAAGAGGTATATATAATGAAGGGGATTATACTCGCAGGTGGAGCAGGTTCTCGTTTGTATCCTCTCACTCATGTGGTGAGTAAGCAGCTTTTACCGGTGTATGATAAACCAATGATTTATTATCCTCTTTCATCGTTGATGCTCGCAGGGATTCAAGACATTCTGATTATTTCAACGCCGCAGGATCTTCCGCTTTATCAGCGGCTGCTTCAAGATGGACAACAGTGGGGCATTCGTTTGAGCTATGCGGAACAACCTTTTCCCGGTGGTCTTGCTCAAGCTTTTCTGATTGGGAAATCTTTTATCGGTTCGGATGCCTGTGCTCTCGTGCTCGGCGATAACATTTTTTTCGGAGAGGGTTTTACAAAGCAGCTTGAGCGAGCCGCGCTTAAAAAGAAGGGGGCAACGGTTTTTGGATATTGGGTAAACGACCCCGAACGATACGGCGTTGCTGTTTTTGATAAGACTGGAAAAGTCATTGAAATTGAGGAAAAGCCGGCACGACCAAAGTCGCATTATGCAATCACGGGTCTCTATTTTTACGACCATCGTGTAGTCGATGTCGCATCACGCTTACAACCCTCTGCACGCGGGGAACTCGAGATTACAGATGTGAATAATTTTTATCTTCGCGAACAGCAATTAGAAGTGGAAAAACTCGGTCGAGGGATTGCGTGGCTTGATACGGGCACACATGATTCTCTCGTGGAAGCTTCAAATTTTATTGCGACGATTGAAAAACGCCAAGGACTCAAAGTGGCGTGTCTTGAAGAGATCGCTTGGAGAAAGAGATGGATTTCGAAAGAAGGTCTCGAAGGCCTCATCGAAAGAATGTCGCACAATACGTATCGAGAATATTTAGTGACGATGCTTGAACATGAAGCAGAATGATGACATTGTTGAAAAAAGTCTCTCGGAGGCCGCTTCTCGCTACGGCAAAAATCCTCACATGCCGGATTTTTGCCTGCGCTTCAGCCTGCCGTATATTGAGGCTTCGTTTCCGGCGTCTGAAGACGCCGCTCGAATTCGGCCTCCTGCGGCCTTTTTTCAATGCACAACAAGGAGAATGTTATGAACGAGCAACGAAAGGTTCCATTTTTTAATTATCAAGGAATCTTTGAACATCGACGCGAAGAATATTTGAAAACCATCGAAGATGTTCTTTCACGAGGCGCTTTTATTTTGCAGCGTGATGGAAAAGAATTTGAAACAAACGTTGCTGAATATTTACAGGTGAAACATGCGATTGGTGTTGCGAATTGCACCGATGGCTTAACGCTTGCACTGCAGGCGGTAGGGGTAAAAGCGGGCGATGAAGTGATTTTCCCTTCGCATACTTTTGTGGCAACTGCAGCATCGGCAAAAGCCATAGGCGCTGTTCCAGTTCCGGTTGATTGTGGCAAAGATCATCTGATCGATCCGCAATCGATCAAAAAAGCAATCACCTCTAAAACAAAAGTGATTATGCCGGTGCAACTGAACGGTCGTACTTCTCGTATGGACGAAATCCAGGCGATTGCAGATCAGCATCGTCTTCTGGTCGTCGAAGATGCTGCTCAGGCTTTTGGTTCTACCTATAAAGGTCGACATGCAGGGACATTTGGGCTTGCGGCAGCGTTTAGTTTTTATCCTGCAAAAACACTCGGCTGTTTTGGTGATGGTGGTATTGTCGTGACCAATGATGACCATGTGGCAGAGACGGTGACGCTGCTGCGCGATCATGGTCGCAATAAAGAAGGGGAGATTGTGCAGTGGGGAATGAATTCGCGACTCGATAATCTTCAAGCTGCTCTTTTGAATGTGAATTTAAAATATTATAAAGAGTCGATCCACCGACGTCGGGAAATTGCAGCTTGTTATCACGAAGAACTTGGAGGACTTTCTGAACTGACACTTCCACCTGCTCCAGGAAGTGAGAAAGATCACTACGATATTTTTCAAAATTATGAGATCGAAGCAGATCGTCGCGACGATCTGCGCTCTTTTTTGCAATCGAAAGGTGTGGGAACGTTGATTCAGTGGGGTGGAAAAGCCGTTCATCAACTCAAAGCGCTTCAGTTCACGCAGAAACTTCCGGCGACGGATCGTCTTTTTGAGCGGGCGCTGATGCTTCCCATGCATGCGGTTCTCTCCAATGAAGATGTTCACTATGTCTGTCAGCAGGTGAAAGCGTTTTATCGTGCTTGATTAATACGTGACAAAATGGTCAAAAACAAATTAGAACTTATTTCAAAACTGATAAATCTTCGGGTGGAGTCGACGGTGGATCCCAGGGGTGCCCCGCGTCAGCGGGGAGGTGGAACGCCGGAGGGGACGGGCCCCGTAACAGTGAGTGTTTTGAAATAAGTTCTATGATCACAAAAATGACAACCGAACAACTTGCGAAAAATATTCGATGTCATGCACTTCGTATGACGAGTCGTGGCCAGAGCTCACATATTGCATCGGTTTTTTCGATGACCGACTTGCTTGCCGTTCTTTACGGTGAGATTTTGAATGTCGATCCGCAACTACCGAGCTGGGATGGTCGCGATCGTTTTATTCTCAGTAAAGGCCATGCTGGTGCCGGTATTTATGCGGCTCTGGCAGAGCGTGGTTTTTTCCCCAAAGAACGTCTGGAGACCCATTATCAAGATGGTTCCAACCTTTGTGGACATGTGACGACCAAAGGGATCCCGGGAGTCGATTTTTCCACAGGATCTCTGGGCCACGGACTCTCTGTTGCGACTGGTATGGCGTATGGCGCAAAACTCGATGGCAAAACGCATCGGGTTTTTGCATTGCTCAGTGACGGAGAATGTGACGAAGGTTCAAATTGGGAAGCCATTCTTTTTGCATCACATGCAAAACTCGATAATTTAATGGTTCTTGTTGACTACAATAAAATTCAAAGCCTCGCGAGTGTTGCGGAGACTCTCGCCCTTGAACCCTTTGCACAGAAGTGGAAAAGTTTTGGATGGAGTGTGCACGAAATTGACGGTCATGATCATCACGATATTCTCACCACCTGTCGCCGTCTCCCTTTTGAAACGAACAAGCCGAGTTGCATCATTGCGCATACGGTCAAAGGGAAAGGGGTTTCATTTATGGAAAATACAGTGCTGTGGCATTATCGCTCAGCGCAGGGCGAAGAATATAAAAAAGCACTCGAGGAGTTAGAGCGAACATGAGAAATGCTTTTATCAAAAAACTCTCGCTGCTTGCTGAAAAAGATCCTCGCATTTTTCTTATTACCGGTGATCTCGGTTTTGGGGTGCTCGAAGAATTCGCGCGTTGCTCTCCGCGACAATATTTAAATGTAGGAGTGGCAGAACAAAATATGACAGGCATTGCCACGGGCTTGGCGCTTGAAGGAAGGATTGTGTACACCTATTCGATTGGGAATTTTCCAACGCTTCGTTGTCTTGAGCAACTTCGAAATGACGCTTGTTATCATGGTGCCAATGTCAATGTGGTTTCCATTGGCGGCGGATTTAGCTATGGAGCTCTTGGTTTTTCTCATCATGCGACTGAAGATCTCAGTATTCTCCGTTCTCTTCCAGGAATGACGGTGATGGCTCCGTGCGATACCTGGGAAGTAGAAGAGGCGACATCTGCGCTTTCTCAGAAAAGTGGAGTAGGGTATCTCCGTTTAGATAAATCATCTGCTCCTCTGAAACCAAAAGAAGGAGAAGTTTTTCACATCGGTAAATCACGATGTGTGCGAGAAGGGAATGATCTGACCTTTGTGGTTGCGGGGGGTATTCTCGAAGAAGTTTTGAAGGCAAGCGAACTCTTGAAAGCTGAAGGGATTGAAGCTCGGATTCTCAGTATGCATACGATTAAACCTTTAGACACTGAAGCGCTCTTTGAAGCCGTGCGCACATCAGAAGGGATCGTGACGGTTGAGGAACATACGATTGAGGGAGGTCTTGGTGGAGCGGTAGCTGAAAGTTGTCTTGAGGCAGGAGTCGTTCCACGATTTTTTTATCGTTTTGGATTGCGCCAAGGTTTTTCTTCTTTGATCGGAAGCCAAGCTTATATGCGTCGACTGTATGGTCTGGATGCTGAGGCTATCGCGAAACGTGTTAAGGAGCTTGTTTCAGAGCGAGATGCTCAAAAAATACATCGCCTCGAAAGGTTCCCAAATGCTCAAGAGAATTTTTGAAATCGGCTTTGCTCTTTTCGCACTTCTTGTTGCGAGTCCCGTGTTGATTCCAGTTTTAATTCTGGTTTGGCTGCAGGATTTTCACTCTCCTTTTTACATTGCTCCACGCGTCGGAAAGGGCTGTTGCCCTTTTCAGATGCTCAAAATACGATCCATGGTTGTGAATGCCGATAAGTCTGGTGTTGATTCAACCTCATCAAGTGATCGGCGCATTACTCCCGTTGGAAAGTTTATCCGCGCTTATAAATTGGATGAAGTGGCACAGCTTTGGAGCGTTCTTCTTGGATATATGTCATTGGTAGGCCCACGGCCAAATGTGCCGCGTGAAGTGGATCTTTATACCGAGGTGGAAAAACGTTTGCTTTCGGTAAATCCTGGCATTACCGATTTTGCGTCGATTGTTTTTGCGGACGAAGGAGAAATTTTACGCGAGAGTAAAGATCCAGATTTGGACTATCATCAACTCATCCGTCCCTGGAAAAGTCGACTGGGGCTTTTTTACATTGACAGAAGTGGTTTTTTCCTTGACCTCCAATTAATTGCTTTCACCGTGGTAGCGATTTTTTCGCGCCAGCGAGCTCTTGAGAAGGTGCAGAAATTGTTAGTGAAACTGGGTGCAGATCAAGAACTCTGCCAGGTTGCAGCAAGAAGAGCTCAATTAATTCCTCATGCTCCACCAGGAGCGACACATATTGTGATGACCAGAACATGAATAAACTGACTTTAAAATCTCTGTTTCTCGTTTCTTGCGACGTCCTTTTTTTAACGACTGCTTTCCTTCTGAGCTGCTTTTTGGTCGATTTTCCCATCGTTCATTTTTTGCGGCCACTTCTCTTTTTGTGGCCTCTGTTGTTGGCAGCGCATATCGCTCTTTTTGTGAAATGCGGACTTTATCGCGCGAGCCTTCGATATGCGAGTGTGGACTTTGTAGCGACTATTTTCAAAGCAGTGACCATGGGGATTTTTTTAGTCATTCTGACACTCTATGCTGTTCATATTCAGCTCTCTTTGCGCGTGCTTTTTTTGTCGTGGCTTTTAAGTCTCTTTTTTGTGGGAGGAGTCCGTTTTTCCATTCGATATCTCTTTGATCAGCGTTATATTTTTCGCCGTGGACGTCGCGTCCTTGTTTACGGAGCAGGCGATGCCGGCGTTTTAGCGCTTCGTCAGCTTCGCATGAGTCATGAGGTCGCTTATTCTCCTTTGGCATTCTTAGATGATGATCCTAAAAAGTTGGGAAATACCCTTCAGGGAGTAAAAGTGATTGGCGCTATCGATCGTCTCGAAGCGCTGATCGATGAATTATCGGTGGAAGAAGTGGTGGTCGCTATTTCAGAAATCAAAGGCGAAAAGTTGCGCAGTATTGTAAAACGTTGCCGACAAAAAGGGGTTGTCTGTCGTATTATCCCCTGTTTTTCCAAGATGCTCGAGATGGAACCGAAGATGAGAAATATTGAGCTTGCGGATTTAATGCGACGCGCTCCTCGTGATCTCGATAAACATGTTATTCGTCATTTTCTTCAAGGAAAGATTGTGCTCGTGACAGGAGCCGCAGGTTCCATTGGGAGCGAACTTGTACGGCAGACGCTGAAGTATGGCCCTCGGCTGATTATTGCCGTCGATCATTCTGAGTATGGTCTCTATGCCCTTCGTGAAGAACTCGGTGACCATCTGGTACAATATGTTGTTGGAAATGTGACCAATCGTGCAGGGATGCAGAGAATTTTTAAAGAGACGGTGCCGGAAATCGTTTTTCATGCAGCGGCATATAAACATGTTCCTCTTTTAGAGAACAATGCTCTTGAAGCTATTTCCAATAATGTCGGTGGGACGCAAGTGGTTGCAGAACTTGCTGATCTCCATGGAGTTCAAACATTTGTTTTAATTTCAACGGATAAAGCGGTAAAACCATCGAGTATTATGGGAGCGACAAAAAGAATTTGTGAGCTTTTTGTTCAAAACTTTAACGAACGGAGTAAAACAAAATATGTCTCTGTTCGATTTGGGAATGTCCTGGGGAGTTCCGGAAGTGTGATTCCGAAATTTCTCAAACAGATTCAAGCTCGGCAAACCGTCACCATCACTCATCCCGAAGCCACGCGTTATTTTATGCTTATCGATGAAGCGGTGCAGCTTGTCTTGCAATCTGCAGCGATAGGGCAGGGAGGCGAAATTTTTATTTTGAATATGGGAGAGCCGGTGAAAATTGCAGAGATGGCGGAGGACTTGATTTATCTTATGGGTTTTCAACCTCATCGGGATATCTCCATTGAGTCCACGGGGCTAAGGCCCGGTGAAAAAATGGTCGAAGAACTTTTTCATGATGAAATGGAAGAAAAAACTCAGTTCGAAGATATTACGATCGGAAGAATGGTGAAGCTTGACTGGGACTTGTTTGTGAGTAAATTGTCGACTCTTTTTATGCATACGCAATGCGGCGATCATATCGAAGCCGTAGAGGCATTATGGAATATGATTTCAGATGAGAAGCTTGGCGAAGCCACTAAAAAGTCTCTGGTGAAAGAGATTGAAAGTAATCTGAGAGTTTTGAATTCGTAAAAAACGGGGTGAAAGATGGATGACATTAATATTTTTGAATACTATCGAATTTTTCGGGCACGGAGAAACATTTTTTTTCTGACCGTGCTTATGCTCACCGCAATAGGCGTTGTCTATGCCTATCTGCAGCCTACGACTTATTCCGCGACTGCTGAAATTCTCCCGGTAGGCGGATCGGAAGCAGGCGGCCTTGCAGCTCTTGCAGCACAGGTTCCTGGATTTGCAGGAATTGGAGGCGCCATGGGGGGTGGAGATACTTCAGCAAAAACACTCCTTGCTATTTTAAAAAGTAGGACGCTTGCGGAACAGATCATTCGTCGGAGTCATCTTTTTCAGTATTATTTTGGAAACGATGCACAAGAGAGCCCAGACCTTATGGAAGCTGCGGTTTCGATGCTTCTCAGAAGGAACACCGAGTTTTCAAATTCTCTCAAAACAGGAACTATTATTATTCGAGCCGAATTCAAAGACCCCGCTCTTTCCGCTGATGTTGCAAATGGCTATGTTGAGCTTCTGCAACATTCTCTGCAGAACAATGCTTTTACCAAAGCAAAACGTAACCGCTTTTTTATTGAAGAAAGACTTGCTCAAAACAAACGAGAACTTCTTGAAACCGGGAAACGACTGAATGAGTTTTATCAAGAACGACAAGTTTCGAATGTTGAAGCCAGTGTCGATGTCCCGATTGGCGATGATAATGGTTCTCCTGTGGTGCTGGCAGAACTTGAAAAGTTGGAAAAAGAAAAAGGAGAGTTGAAACAGAAAATTCTCATTATTAAAGATATTCCTCAGCAGATCTACTTGGAATATGTTGCTCAACAAAAAGAGATTTTTGCAAAAATGAATATTTTGCTTTCTCAACAATTTGAAATGGCAAAGATTGAAGAAGCGAAGGAAGATTTAGCATTTCAAATCATTGATCCTGCTCGAAAACCAGTTGGTCGATCTAGTCCCAATCGAAAACTTATTTTTTATCTTTCTTTCTTTGCCTCTCTCTTTATGGGGATTTTTCTTGTCTTTGTGACTGAATATATTGTTCGTGTGAAAAGAGGCCAAATCTAAATTGAGCTGTTAAAACTGATATTGAAGCGCCGCGTCTCCCATCACGACATTTTTATTTTCGTTTCTAAAATCGAAGTGTTCAATGTGTTGAAATCCTCCTGAGAAACGAAGTAGCAGGTGTTGCGTCATCGACAGTGTACTTCCCAAGCGAGAGATGAGTCTCGTCTCTTTTGCAACTCCCCTCCCACTATCTGGAAGTCGATCATAATGAATGTAAGTCGTCTCTCCCCAGAGTTCCATTCGTAATCCTATCAACCGCGAAATCCATACGTGATATTCCGTGGCGGCAGGCCCGCTATCGAGACCAAGAACGCGTCTTTGATGGCTTAATCCCGAAAGATTGGTGGCGTGAGTGTAGGGGATGGTGCGTGCATGACTTGCTTCAAGAAGCAAACGCCATTCCCCATCGGGATCTACATGAGGAATCCAAACTCCTCCATGAAAGACTGTATTTTCCAGAAAAAAATCCCATCCTCCAAAATCGAGTGGATCTTCATCGTAGATATCCAGAAAAATTTCACTTTGCCGCAGAGTTGGAATGCGCCATCGAGCATCCATGCCGAGCACATTATTAAAATCTGTAGGAGCATCTTCTTCCTTTTTAAAGGGGATCATCAAAAAACGTCCCGACTTCCATCGAAGCCCGACAAGTTCAGCAATAGGTTCAAGGGGAAAAAAATCGGAAGCGCCGCTTCCTCCGAAAACAACGGCGCGAGAAAGGCCAAATTCGAGATTGTGGAGCGGCTTCATCATGATTCGTCCCCCGAAAATCATGACATGGGGAAAATGTTGATCTTTATCGAGGACAGTCCAAAAAAGACGATACTGAAAAGGACCGAGGTGCTTTAAAAACCATGGCAATTGCAATGACTGCGGAGAACCAAGCTCGATCAGTTCAAGAGGTTTTGTGTTTTCCGAAAAAAGGACCCGTTTGTCTCGTCCTTGTCCCCAGAGAACAGGAGAGCGTCCTATCTTCATCTGAGCGTTACGCCACGTGAGTTTGAGATGACCTGAATGGAGATTGGATTGAAACTTCGAGGTACCATCTCGAAGAAATGTTGGCTCTACAGAGATATCGAGAAACTCTCCTGCAGAAAGGCCTGTTTTCCCCCGTACCAGCATGTTGTGTCCATGTTGATAGGGGATGCCTTCTCGGTACGCTGTCCAAGGACTTGTGAAGCCATCAAGAGAAGCATAGGGAAAGTCACGTCGATCGTCTTCGAAAACAACATAATGAAATCCAAGCGATGAAGGAGAGAGCGAGAAACCTTTTCGCGGTTCTTTTTTCTCCTCTGCTGCGAAAGCAGTTTGATACTGCTGTTTAAAACGATCAAGCACACGAGAGGGCAACGAGGTTGTTGTACATTTTTTGCTGTTTGCTCTTTGTGTCACTTCGAGATGCTCCTCCATGTCGATGAGAGCTCGGGCCAATGTTTTTTCTGTTAAGATCGCATCTCCGGTGAGGAGACTTGGCATACAACCTGTGGCTCGGAGAACTTCGAGGCCTTCGGACACTGTCAGAGAAGTATCCATGAGATTATCCTGAGGATGAATATCTGGCGACGCATGAACGAAAGAGGAGAAAAAAAGAAAAAGAGAGAGAAAACTAAAAAACAATACCTTGTGATGTTTCAAAAAATAGGTCAAAAACATGTGCTTGGGGTTTTCTCGGCTAGGCCTTTAAATGTCAAGTAAACGAAAGATGCCATCACCGCGCGAAGAGTTATTAAAGCTTCATCAACGTCTTTATCGACGTAACCGGGACGTGATTGAAAGCTCTGTCTTAGTTGAAGAGCCTGGTTTTGATCAGTATGAACGTTCGTATTCTCAGTATGTCCGAGATTATCGTACGCTTTCCAGTCATGAACAGATGGTCAAAGCGCTTTTACGCGCGGATATCATTTATGTTGGCGATTATCATACACTCAATCAATCCCAACGTTCGTTTTTGCGCATTTTAAAAACGACTGTTGTGGAAGATCCCCATTTCATTGTTGGACTCGAACTCTTTCATGAACGTTACCAACCTTTTATTGATCGTTATCTAGCGGGAAAAATCACGGAAAAAACGTTTCTTCAACGCGTGAAGCTGAAAGAACATTGGGTTTTTGATTTATGGGAAAATTTTAAACCTATTTTTGATTTTTGTCGTTATCATCATATTCCTATTCAAGCGATTGATGCAGCGCCTTATGGATCCACAGTCCGTGAGCGGGATCGTGCCACTGCAAAATTGATTGCTCGATTACAACAAGAACATCCGCAAAAAAAGTTTTTTGTTTTTATTGGAGACTTGCATATTGCTCCTCCTCATCTTCCCCGTGATGTAAAACGGGAAATGAAAAAAGCGCATCTTTCGTATCGCGACATCATTCTTTATCAAAACAGTGTTCCGATCTACTGGAAACTTGCAAAAGAAGAACTTCAAGATCGGGTGGAAGTGGTCTACGTCGATGACCGCAGTTACTGTCGCATGCATACTCCGCCGATTATTGCTCAACAGTCCTATCTCAATTGGCTCGACCATGAAGAGGGTGAAATCGATTATGGAAACGTTCGACAAAGTTTTTTGGAACTCGTCGAGCAAATTTCAACTTTTCTCGGAATGCGCATCAAACAAAAAGATTTGGAATCGGTCGAAGTGTTTACCGCTGGAGATTTAAGCTTTTTGAAACGGCTGCGCGAAGCAAAAGTTTTTTCAAAAGAAGAGATCGAAACCATTAAACATCAAATTCTTTCGAGCGAAAGTTATTTTATTGCGAAAACCCGTTTTGTTTATTTAGCAACGCTCTCTCTCAATCACGCTGCAGAAGAAGCGTCGCATTTTATGAAGCATGTCTGTTCAGGATCAGAGTCGCCTCGCGAACTCATTGATGCTTTCTATGCCAATATTCTTCATGAAGCTCTTGGGTTTTGGGGATCGAAAATTATTAATCATAAACGTAAATGTCCCCATGAACAGGATTTTCGCGAACTCGTTGCGTATTTTGAAAGCATTCATGTTCCAGTGGATCGTCGATTAGAACAGGAATCAGCGCATCTCATTCTGGAATATCTTCGCCACGAGCAAAAAGGGAAGCCGCTTGAATATGCTGATATTTTTGCGACTCGAATGGATCTGTTTATTTCAGTGACGCATGCGCTTGGATATATGCTGGGAGAAAAGCTTTATTATGGCCTTATGGACAACGTGATCAGCAAAAAAGAGATACGCCAACTTTTTTGTCGTGCGTGGCGACAAAAAGGAGAACCGCTCACGGTGTATTGGAAGATAAAAAAGAAATTGCAAACGGTTCGATTGCCCAAACGAATTTAGGGTCTCGACCCTAGGGTCAAGACCCTAGGTTTCGTAATATTCTCGTCCCAAATGCGTAATTTGCTCTTCACCCATCAGATAGCGAAGCGTATTTTTGAGTTTCATTTCTTGAATGAAAAGATTGTGCTCTGGATAGAGACCAGCGGCAACCATCGGAGATTTGTAATAGAAGGAGAGCCACTCCTGAATTCCTTTCAGCTTTGCTCGTTTTGCGAGATCCATAAAAAGAGCCAAATCTAAAACCAGAGGAGCTGCGAGAATGGAATCGCGGCAGAGAAAGTTAACCTTGATTTGCATCGGGTAGCCCATCCATCCAAAGATATCGATGTTGTCCCATCCCTCTTTGTTATCACCTCGTGGAGGATAGTAATGAATGCGGACTTTGTGATGCATATCGCCATAGAGATCGGGATTGAGATCAGGTTGCAAAATAGTTTCTAAGACAGAGAGCTTGCTCTCTTCTTTTGATTTGAAGGAACCAGGATCGTCCAACACTTCTCCATCTCGATTGCCTAAAATATTGGTGGAGAACCAACCATTGAGTCCTAATAAACGGGCACGAAATCCTGGCGCTAAAATCGTTTTGATCAACGTTTGACCTGTTTTGAAATCTTTTCCCGAAATAGGAACGCCATTTTTTTCTGCCAGCTCATGGATGGCGGGAGCATCGACCGTTAAGTTCGGAGCTCCATTGGCATAAGGAATCCCTAATGAGAGAGCTGCATAAGCATACAGCATAGAAGGAGAAATATCCGGATCATTTTGATCGAGTCCTTTTTCAAAAGCAGCGAGTGTTTGATGCACCGGCTTTACAGCAGTAAAGACCTCGGTCGATCCGCACCAGACCATGACGGAACGTGAGACACGATTGTGGTCTTCAAATTTTTTGATGTCTGCGATAAGTCCCTCAACCAGTTTACGTTTGGTCGAAGCTTGCTTGGTATGCGTCCCATCGAGTTTTTTGACCCACGTTTTTTCAAATGCTCCTTTAAAAGGAGAGATTTTCGAGAGAGGTTCTTTGAGTTCTTCTAAATCGTGAGGACGAAGAACCCCGGCTTTTTTTGCAGCTTCATATGCATTATCAGGGAAAATATCCCATGCCCCAAAAACAAGGTCGTTTAAATCGGCAAGAGGAACAAAGTCTTTGACTAAAGGACTGCGATGTTCTGTTCTTTTCCCAAGGCGAATGGTCCCCATTTGGGTTAAAGATCCGATTGGCTTTCGGCCATGATTCCGAATGGCTTCAACCCCGGCTATAAAGGTGGTACTGACAGCGCCAAGACCTACTAAAAGGATGCCTAAACGTCCTTCTGCTGGTGCAATCGTCGATACATTTTGTCGCATAACGTTCTCTCCATAATCGTGAAATTTCGTGTGTTGGTGTTAACTTTGCCCACTTCATTTATCAAGCGAATATTTTTTGTATTTATTTTAAATAAAGAAGCAACTTTTGAGAATGCACCTGCGATAAGAAGAGTGAAAGGGATATGGTGCATATGATCGGCAAAATTTTCCATAATATTGTGAATCTCTTCTCTCCTGAAGTGACACAGCAGGCGGCTCTTGAAACCGAGAAAAAAGAGAGATATGAAGCGCCGCCAGGCGTTGATGTTGCTCATCGTGTTTTGTCGGAAGAAGCTGCTCAAAGAAGGGCAGAGCTTGAAAACCTCGTTCGCGTTGGTATGCCGTATGTGAAACGGGATAACATGAAAAAACATATTCGCCGTACGGTCTGGAAAATTGTGGGAGAAAACTTCAAAACAACTGATCCTGATATGATCGAAGAAATTACGGAAAGTATTATTAATGTCGTTGAAATTGATCCTACCTACCAAAAAATCTTTGCTTCTTCTGAGGAGAGCGAAACCAAGAATGCATAACCATTCAAGAGTGCATTTTCAAAGCGCTTGTATGTCATTGCGAGGAGCAGAGCGACGAAGCAATCTCCTGTAGACAGTGATTTCAGGAGATCGCCACGCCCTTTGGGCTCGCGATGACATCCTTTTCAAACAGACTCTAGGCCTCTTCAAATTTTTCTTCATACGCTTTTTTTCGTGTTTCGGCGCCAAGAAACAAAAGCCCAAGCGCTACCCAGCAGCCAGCTCGTAAACGTTTTGCCACCTGAATAGTGATTCCTAAAGAAGGATCGAATCCGAGGAGATAGAGGACGCCACTATAAGCTCCTTCCAAAATACCCAAAGCTCCGGGGACAAAGGTGAAAAGGAGATTAATCATCGGAGCTAAAGCGCATAAAACAAGAGCCGCAAAAAGAGTGAAGTCATCGGAAACAATTCGACCGACCACATAAATTTCAACGACTCCTAAAAAGCGACCTAATGTATGCGCGCCAAGAGCAATGAGAAAATCACGATGATGCGATTGATAGAAATCGATGATATGGCTATCAAGTTCTTCGAAACGTTGAATTGTTTTTTCTGAAAACTTTCGTTCAATTCCAATTTTCTGACAAAAAGAGAGAAAAAAACTAAAAATTCCGCGCCGCTGATGAACAAAAATAAAGCCGATGAAAAGAAGCGCAATGCACAAAACGATCGGAACTCCATATTGAATATTTTCCGGTAAATGATCGAGCGTCAGAAAGGAAATAATAATTCCGATGACCACAACAAGGAGCGTTGCCATGCTATGGAGCGTTCGATCAACGACCACAGAGGCCGCAGCTTCCGTGACCGGAATATTGCGTTTCAGCATATAAATCCGCATGGGGTCTCCACCCACGAAATTCACTGGGGTCAACACATTAACGGCTTCTCCCGCAATTTTGATGCGGAAAAGTTCTGCGAAACGAATTTTCCCTGTGGTTCGTTTGAGAAATTGATTCCATCCGTATGTGTAGAAGAGGTACCAGAGAAAACTGATGCAGAAGAGAGGGAAAAATCTCCAGCCAATCATCCGAATGTCGAACACAATTGTTTTGAGACCAATCTTCTGAATGAGAAGAAATAATAACCCGACACCGACGATGAAGAAAAGATAACGAAAAGAACGTGCTAGGCTCATCGAAGAAAATCCTTCTCTGTCTGAAGAATTTTTTCAGCACGTGCAAGGTCCTGCTCATCATCAATTTCAAGCCATGACATTCCAGAGACGTCACAGAGAGAAATTTTTTCGCCTTGTTGAGCAAGGAGTCCTAAAATCCACTCCACCGGCGCTTGCGCGCCTTTCTGGGTGAGAAGTTTTTCAGCTGCGTGTTGATAGTGAGGAATTGAAGGAGCATCACACAACGTCATTCCGATATATCCTCCGTCATAGGTTTGAAGTTGTTTGTGGATATGAGAGAGAAATCCTTCTTTGTCTTTTTTGACCTTCATATCGTCCGGACCCAGTTGCCGATCAAAATCACAAACAGCAGAAAGTCCTTTTGGTTGCTGAAGTAATGAACGAAAAAGTCGCTGAGGATAGATATGATCTACATTCATCAATAAAAAATCATCGGTCATTGCGGGAAAAGCCTTCATGACCGAAAGAATACTTCCCTGCATAAAATCAGGATTCGAAATAATTTCGACGTCAGGAGCATGTTGTTGTAAAAAGCGACGAAAGACAGGTTCACCGTATCCGACAATGACGGTGGTGTGCGTTATTTCGGGATGATTGAGAAAATCAAAAACTCGAAGAATGAGCTCACGCTGAGCAACGCGTACAAGCGCTTTTGGTCGATCCTGTGTTAATGTGCCGAGACGCGTTCCTGTTCCCGCAGCAAGGACGATTGCTTTCATGTGGAGAAAACTCTTTTGAGTTCCGAAAGTTTTGTAATGGTGGGGCTGCGTGGAAAATGACGCTGAAAATCGTCGCTCGTGAAGGTTCCTGTTTTTCCGATAAAGTCGATGCCAGCTTCTTGCGCGCGCTCACCATCATGAAGAGAATCGCCGATAAACATCATTTCATCGCGTCCAACTCCAAGTTGTTCTTGAATGTAAGAAAAATGAGCTTCTCCTTTGGAGAAATTCGGCTTCCATCCCAAAACTAAGTCAGGTTTAATGCCTGCCTTGTGCAGATATTGATCTGCCAAATCTTGGAAATTATTGGAAGAGACAACGACTTTAAGTTTTTTTTGCTTCAACGCTTGCAACGTTTCAATGGTGTCAGCGTACGCCTTGGTTTCAAAGTAAGCATTTTTTTTTCTTGTTTCAAATGCTTTGACCGCTTTTTTATTCAATGGATTTTCGGGAAAAAGTTTTTCAAGTTGATCATGAAAAGGGAGTCCGGATGTTTCGAGATAAAGCTGGCGAGCTTTTTGAGAATCAATCGTGTAATAAGAATGCATGACGTGAGCTGCGATATCCGCAAATGCTCCCATCGAGTCCACAAGCGTTCCATCTAAATCGAAAATGATCACCTTTTTTTGTTTTTTCATAACGTTGTCGTTAAGGTTGAGGGTGAAGTTTTGCGAAACGAAACCTGTGATGTTAAAGCTTGCGGCATCACCTGAGAGAACGCGAGATATCCCGTAATAAGGACGCCGACGAGAGAAGCAACAAGAGCGATATAAAGCCACCAGTAGATAATTCCAAAAAGAGCGAAGAGAAAAATTGCCAGCGAAAAGAAATCTTTCATCACCACAAATTTTCCGAGCTGAATGAACGTGCCAAGCCAGCGAGGTTGATGGATCATAATTCGGGGAAGAAATTCTTTATGATAGATGGCAAGACTTTTCGACGTCGTAAATTTTCGAAGCGTGTAGAGTTGAAATAAAATAATCGTGATGGTTGCGAGTAAAGTTGTTCCTCCCACAATAAAGGCAATGGAGGAACCGGTATATTGCCAATAGCCGAAGATGAGACCGACAAGTAAACTGAGCAGAGAGGCATTGTCACTAATCGTATCGATATATTGACCAAAACGACTTGTGCGAAATGTGAGCTTTGCGACTTCTCCGTCACATCCGTCCGCGATAGATGCCAATTGGAAAAGGGAAGCTCCCAAGAGAATGGAGGCATAATTCTTTCCATGTGCAATAAAAACTCCAGAGAGAAGGCCAATACACATATTGATGACCGTGATCGTGTTGGGGCTGACCCATATTTTCGAAAGGAGAAGACTGACTGGAAGCGAGAAACGTTTATTGATCCAACGTGCAACAATTCCATTAGTTGCGCGTCGAATGGATTCCGTAAGAAATTTTTCTGCAATGGGACGATCTTCAGGTTTCATGACCAAAAACGAATCTGCTTTTTTTGGTTTTTGGACAACGTGGCAAGAAAGCGTGCTTAAAAGATGTGTGAGACAACTTTCAATGGATCGTGGTTTTTCTGTCGTAAAAGAAAGAAGAGTGTTCAACCCTGAACGTGTAAGGCGAAAGAAGGGGAGGGGATGAACTCCTTCTTGGCAGTGCATGATTTCATGACCACGGACTTCCAAACCATGAAAGCTATTTAAAAGGTGAAGATCGAAAAGAAAATTGCTATTGATCACAAAAAAGCGTTGATCCAGACTTTCCACCATGTCGTTCAGAAGCTTCGGACTCATGCGATAAGGTTCGTCGTACGAGAGAATCGTGAGAGAAGGAAGTGGGGTCGTCCGATAACGTTGAAGAAAGGTCTCAATCTTTTTTTGTTGAGAAGGAGCTACAAGCAGGGTAATTCCTTTTATCCCCGACTGTGCGAGCGTCATAATGCCTCGAATAATGAGAGGGACTCCTGCCAGAGGTCGAGTTGCTGTCACGAGAGCTTCGGGAGTATCCGAAGGGACATAAAGAAGAGCTTCGTTTCGTCGTTGCATTTGCATAGGGGCACCATGTTTTGTCAGGCGCTGTTTACCAGGAACATGCCTGAATTGTAAAGGAGATTTGCCACAGTGGCTTGACGGGTTCTCCCCCCTATGGTAACCACACAACGGTTTTTTCATGAGGAATATTCTATGGAAACAGGAGATCAGGTGGTTCATGCCCCAGCCCCTAAATGGCGTGGAATTTTTTATTATGTTCGTGGAAAGTTAACGCACAGACCAAAACTTCTGAATCTTGAGTTTACAAAACACTGTAATGCCAAATGCAGCTTTTGTGCCTGTTGGCAGGTGGAATCTCCTGGTGAGCTTCAAGATTACAGTGACGTCGTCAAACGATTTAAGCCGCTCGTTTGTTCCGTTTCAGGAGGCGAGCCCCTTCTTCGGCATAACTATGATCAACTCTTAACTGGCATTCGGCCTCATTGTCACTATCTGATGATTATCACCAATGGTGCGCTCCTCAACGAAATTTCTGCGGCGAAACTGGTGAAAGCCGGGGTGGATCAGATCAGTGTCTCCCTCGACTATATTGGCAATGGACATAGTGAGCAGCGAAAAATTGAGGGGCTTTACGAGCATCTGGAAGCAACTGTCCCCGCTCTTACCAAGCGTGGATATAATATCGTGCTCAATACGATCATTATGGAATCAAATCTCGACCATATAATTCCATTGGCGCATAAAGCGCGTGAGTGGGGAGCAAAAATTTCCTACTCTTCTTATTGCACGCTCAAAAAAGATTTGAATGAATTTATGGTGACGCCCGGAAGGTTCGAAGAACTGAAACGCGTCATTGGAGAGTTGAAACAGATCAAACGAAAAACAAAACATATTCGCAATTCGGATTATTATTTCGATCGCATTCCAGAATATTTTCAAAATGGTGGTATTAGTAATTGTCATGCCGGCAAACTTTGGATGCAGGTAACTCCGGATGGATATATCCAGCAGTGCTCTGAGCTTCCGCGTGTTGCGCATTATACAGAATACTCTACCAAAAAAGTGAAAAAGCCGGCGTGTACGAAATGTTGGTATGCTTGTCGCGGCGAAACCGAAGCAAACCCACTCCGCCCAAGTCGTCTCAAAGAACTCCTCGCGCTCTAACCGGACAACAACCCGATGAACTTCAACCTCGCTATGGCAATTTTTTGAAATTATTGATGGCCGAACTTGTATTTATTGAAAAATTCCCAAACTGTTGATGTGAGTTGAGCCGAAGAGGGGATTTGAACCCCTGACCTGCTGATTACGAATCAGCTGCTCTACCAACTGAGCTACCTCGGCATTTCGTTCTTCGTTTTTCGGGAAAATTTGACTGTCCTCAAATTTTTGTGCCGGGGAAGGGACTTGAACCCCCACGGGGTTTCCCCCGGTAGATTTTGAGTCTACTGCGTCTGCCATTCCGCCACCCCGGCGAAAATTTTGCACTGTAAATTTTCCCCCAAGAACGAAGAACGTTTTGTTTTTCACTCAAGCAGCTTTGTCGTTCCCATCATCCGCAATGATTTCCACTTTTCCATCTGCGATTTCGCGAAGTGCGGTGACGATTTCTCTATTTTTACAGTCAATCAAGGGACGTGAACCTTTAAAGATTTGTTTCACTCGACTTGCGGCAATATGAACCAAGGCAAAACGATTCTCTACTTGATCCAAGCAGTCTTCTACGGTAACTCGTGCCATACTTCCTCCTTAGAGCGCGTAACAAAATGAACGATTTGCTTCGTTGCCATCGTCGGCACGGCCTGCGACGTACTTATCAGTACGACTCGGCCGGCCTTCCTCAGGCTGCCTCGCATCTCATTTCATTTTGTTACGCGCTATTCATAAATGAAGGCGCACCCTAGGGGTGACCTTTGAAAAAGTCAACCGGCCTGTTTGACACTTTTGGCGCCCCTGTGGTACCAAATGAACGCTAAAATTCATGAACCGAACCCAAGAACTCGTCAAATGGACGCTCCCGGATTACCGAAAGCGTCATATCTTTGTCGTCAAATTGCGACTGGCTGTTTTTTTAGGTTTTTGGGCATTTTATCTCTATTTTCTTCGAGACGTCCTTGAACAAACAAAAGCCATAACCATCATGATCACGATCTGTTTTGCGGTCAGCCTTGTGAGTTTTCGCAATGTCATCAAAGGAAAATGGTTATTGCTCTCTTTCTTTCTCGATTGCGCTGCTGATCTGACCGCGATCACGACGGTGATTTATCTCTCTGGGGGCCCTTATAGTGACTACTTCATGCTCTATATATTTTATGTCGTGGCTGGAGGACTTTTTTATAGTCATGTGCTCGCAGCGGTTTTAGCGTTGATGTCTATTGTTTGGTACGGAATTTTTTTACTTCTTGTCCATGCTGCTCTTCTTCCCCCGCTCATTCTTGAGTATGGGGATCGTGTTCCCTTACAGACGCATACTCCCGGGCACCATTTCTTTTTTGCGGTCGCTGGACTTTTTCTCACGGTGTATGCCGTGAAAATGGGGAGTGCCTTTTCACAACGTCGAGAGCGACAATTAGAATCCCGTAATCGTGAACTTGCGGCGCTCCAGCGTATGAGTTCTACGATCAAGACAACGCTTTCATTGCGGGATGTCATCGATCAAGTGCTCATTGGTGTATTGGAGGGATTACAATTCGAAGCAGCTTTTCTTCTTCAAATTGAAAAAGGTGAAGAGCAGAAAGTGACGCTTTTTGGATCGTACGAAAATGAAATGGTTCGTCGATTTGAAAAACAATTCGGGATAAATCTTCGACGAGTTTCAATCCCTTCTGAAATTCTTTCGACGTCGCTGATGCAAACGGTACTCCATCAAAAAATTGCGTACCGAAGAAACTTAGCGGAAGCAGTGGAAGGAACACGTCTGTTGCGCACCTCCACCATTGAACAGATTGATCGTTTCTTTGGCATTCAGCGAATTGTGGCAGTTCCTGTTGTTGTGGGGAATCGGGTTCTCGGAGCACTTATTGGCTGTAGTAAAAAACGTTTTGTGGCAGAAGAATCGATGCAGCGACTGGAAGCCTTTGCCTCCCAAGCAGCGCTTTCATTAGAAGCCGCTCTTCTCATCGAGGAACTTCGAAGTATGAATCAACGTTTAGAAAAAGCCAATCGTGTGAAATCTGAATTTTTGGCAACGATGAGTCATGAACTGCGAACGCCCCTTACGGCGATCATCGGATTTTCAGAATTATTGACAGAAGGGGTTCTCGGCGAACTTACCGATGAACAAAAAGAGAGTGTGCGAGAAATTCTTCATAATGGAGCTGATTTATTAGAGATGATTAATAGTCTTCTCGATATGGCAAAGATTGAGTCAGGAAAAATGCAGCTTGAACTTCGTCCTTTTTCTCCGCTGCCGCTTCTGAGTCGCATTCGAAAATTGGTCAATTCCCTCATTCAGAAAAAACATCAAGAAGTAGAAATTGTGGCTGATGAGATTCCTCTTTTGGAAGGGGATGAGCGAAAACTTCAGCAAGTTATTCTCAATCTTCTTTCAAACGCGATCAAATTTACTCCAGAGGGAGGAGCTATTCATATTGCGCTTCGTCATTTTGATTCATGGCGAGCGATTGAAGAGAAAACCGTGTGGAAAAAAAGGCTCAATGGGAAGCGACATCATTTCCAACACGGAGCTTTTGAGTTTTCGATTACAGACACCGGTATCGGCATTCCTCGTCATGAACTGGAAGCTGTGTTCGAACCGTTTCATCAAGCTGATAGTTCCATGACACGTTCCTATGGAGGGACTGGGCTTGGGCTCGCGCTTGCAAAACAATTTGTGGAGATGCATGGAGGGCTCATCTGGGCTGAAACTCCAGAACACCGAGGCGCTCGATTTGTTTTTATTCTACCTTATCGATAATAAGTGAGTATAATGCCGCAAGCATGAAAGAAGGGGTATGGGGGAGTTACTCAAGCAATATTTGTGGATTTTTAATCTTGTGGCGCTTCTTGTCGCCTCCTTTTTTTCGGCAAAAATTGTGGGTGTTTATCTTGCGCAAAAATTGGAGCTGGATCGTTCCATTGCTATCTTTAGCCAACCAGCTCAGAATGAAGACTTCGTTCGAGAAAAAAAAGAACAAGAGGAGTATAAGGTTATTGTCGATCGGAATATTTTCGATTCTGTTGAGCAAGTGGTAAAAAGTGAAGATCGTGATTCATTAATTCAAGACGAGCTGATTCCGACAGGGGAAGCAGTTCCGACGAGTTTAAGTTTAAATGTTCTGGGGGTGCTTGTGGTTGGGGAAGGGCGCGATGGTCGTTCTTCAGCCACGATTGCAGGTTCTGGGAGCACTGAACAAAAAGTGTATGCTGTAGGGGACGAAGAGAGTTTTGCACCGAATACGACTCTTGTTCGCGTTGCTCCTGACAGGATTGAATTTGTGCATAATGGTCGACTGGAATATGCCGAAGTCGGAGGAAAGTTCGGAGAGAGCATTTTTGCTCCTCCTAAACGATCAGAAACCGTAGCATCGATTCCACATGAGAATCAAAAAGCGGTTACTCCACAAGCGGGGGTAAAACAAGAAGTTCCTGGGAATTATGTGGTTGATCAGAAAGAGATTGATCAAGCCCTGCAAAACCTTGATCAGCTTTATACTGAAATTCGCGCAGTTCCGAACTTTTCAGGGGGAAAAGTTTCAGGTATAAAGATTCTCAATGTGAAAACAGGTTCTATTTTTGACAAGCTTGGCATCAAACGAGGGGATATTCTCGTCAAAGTGAATGGCGTTGAATTAGACGCCAAACAAGGACTTACTATTTTTAATCAATTAAAAGATACAAAGACGTTTAACTTAGACCTTTTACGACATGGACAGGCTCAAACTTTCGAATATGAAATACGCTAAAATTCATTTTGTGTTTCTTGGCTTTTTCCTCATTTCATTTTCTCTTTTTGCACAAGAGCCTGATCCTGCTTCGGAAGGGAGTGTTCGTCTTCCGGAAGCAAGTTCTCCTCCTTCTGAACCAGCGCCGGCAGGACAAACCACAACACCTTCACCTCCCACAGAAACAAAACCGGTAACCCCTGCAACCGCGGGTGAAGAGGAGATGGTCTATCTCAATGTCAATGATCAAGAGATTAAAGATGTGATTGCTCAGATTAGCAAGGCAACGGGGCGAAATTTTATCATTGATAATAAACTTCGAGGCAAGGTGACCATTCTTTCTGAAAAGAAGATGACGAAAGAAGAAGCCTATCAAGCTTTTCTTTCAGCGCTTGAAGTTGCGGGGTATACGACGGTGGTGGGACCTGCGGGAATTATTAAACTCGTTGCGTTGAAGGATGCTATTTCCTATCCGATTCCGATCCATGTCGATTCTACGCCGTTTACGGATAGTTATATCACTCGACTTATTACCCTTCAAAATATCAGCGCTCTTGAGATGTCGAATACCATCAAACCGCTTATTTCGAAATTTGGAAATATGTTTGCATATCCCGCGACAAACACGCTCATCATTACGGATTCAGGGACGAATATTGATCGTGTGATGAAAGTCATTAAAGAACTTGATCAAAAAGGTCCGCAGCAAATTGTTCAGATTATTACGATCAAATATGCTGATGCGAAAGAGATTGCGCAAACTGTTCTTCAACTTTTTAGTGCTCAAGGTGCGCGAAGCCAACCAGCCGCAGTCGCTCGTCGTCCTGCAACTGCAGGTCAGCCAGAAGATGTTGAAGATGTTTCTCAAATTATTCCGGATGTTCGGACGAACTCTCTGATCGTGGTGGCCAGTCAGCGAGCGATTAACAAAGTTCATGAGATCATCGCTCAGCTTGATCGACCTTTAGGTGACGGTGAAGGGGGAAAAATTCATGTTCATTATTTAAAGTATGCAAATGCTGAAGAAATCGCAGCGACCTTGAGTGGTGTTACCTCGAAGGCCGGAGCGGCAGGCGCCACGAAGGAGAAGGGAAAAGAGAATGCGATTGCGGAGCTCGAAGGAGGAATTACGCTTGCTTCGGACAAAACAACAAACGCCTTAATTATTACAGCATCTGCAAAAGATTATCGTATTTTAGTGGATGAACTTATTTCCAAACTCGATATTCCACGTCGACAAGTCTATCTTGAATCGATGATTATGGAGCTCTCGATTGATAAAGGTGGAAACTATGGCGTGAAGGGATTTGGCGGTGGAGCGCTCAGTTCGCTCCTTGGATTTGGTCAAACCTTTGCGGCAACGGGAGGGCTTGGATCTCTCTTTTCAAGTGATGGCCTTGTTGGCGGTGTTATCTCGCGTGACAATGTTACGGTCGACGTTCCTATTTTTTCAGGAACGCAAGTGACAACGCAATCTGTTCAGTTGCCAGCGTATTCAGCATTTTTGAATCTGTTGCAGACGTACTCAGATGCAAATGTCATTTCATCACCCAATATTTTGACGCTGGATAACGAAGAAGCAGAAATTAATATTACGTCGAAAATTTATGCACGAAAAACCACAACACTTGCGACTGGTCTTCAGACATCAGAGCCAACACCTCTTGAGTCGGGGCTTATTCTCAAGCTCACGCCACAAATTAATGAAGGAGATTCGGTTCGTCTCAAAATCGAACAAGAGCTCTCAAATTTTACGGGAGGCGCTGATGCGATTACGGGTGCTGCTCCTTCTCGAAAACGAAAAATTAATACAACCGTCATTACCAAAGATGGTCAGACAGTTGTGCTCGGTGGTTTAATGGAAGATAATATTACAAAATCGAAGAGTAAATTTCCGGTTTTAGGTGACATTCCTCTTCTCGGTTTACTTTTTCAAACCTCTTCTTCACGCACAATTAAAAGTAATCTCCTTGTTTTTATAACGCCGCATGTGATTCGAGATCCGACCGATTTCTCACGCGTGATGAAACGTAAAGTAGAACAGCGAAATGAATTTATTCGAGAAAATTATGGAAAGCGCCAACGCCACGTCATCGAAGAGACACTTGCGGCTCATCGCTCTGATCTTTTGGAGTTTGTCCCTCCAGTGCCAACCTCTGAGCTCACTCCACTGACAATGACGCCTCCAGCCCCTTCAGTCCCTGCCCTTTCTGAAGAACGAAAAAACCCTTCCATTCCAAAGGCTTCAGTGCCATCCGTTCAACCATCTCATAAGCTTCCTGAAGCCGTGTTACAGCAAGAGAAAAAGGAAGAACGAGTTCTCCCTCCATCAGCTCCCAAGGAGTTACCGAAAGAGGGGATGTTAGAAGATCTCAACTTAGCCTACTAACTTTATCACCTGCGTGGTGTGCAAAAATGGTGCACCACTAGTTTTTTTCCGTATTTACGCTATATTGATGAAGCTATGGAAGAGAAAAGTCTTGGTGCCATTTTATTAGAAACGAGTTCGTTGACGGATGAACAGCTCGAACAGGCTTTGGCTGTTCAACGTGAGCGTGGCATTCGGCTCGGAGAGGCCCTGGTTCAACTGAAACTTCTTCGAAGCGAGGATATTCTTCGCGCTCTCTCGATTCAGCTTGGATTTCCTTATGAAAATAAACTCGAGGTTGAAAGCATTTCGTCAGATCTGGTTCAAAGTATTCCGATTAGTTACGCAAAGCAAAACGAGGTGCTTCCTCTGCGTCGAGAAAATGGCTCGATTGTTGTTGCCATTGCAGATCCCACAAATTTTTATGCTCTCGATGATCTTCGCATGTTACTGAAGCACGATGTGAAACCGGTTATTGCCAGTTCTTACGAAATTCTGAATGCCATCAATGCGGTGTACAATAAATCCACTGGTGACGAAGCAGCGATTGATGAGCTCAACGAAGAAGATGAAGAGCTTGTGGGCGAGTTTAATGAACCGGTCGATCTTCTCGATGCGGATGATGAAGCGCCAATTATTCGTTTGGTCAATACACTTCTCTTTCGTGCGGTAAAGCAGAAGGCGAGTGATATTCATATCGAACCTTTTGAACGCGATCTCAAAGTCCGTTTTCGTATTAATGGAATTCTCTATGACATTATTACACCGCCCAAGCGTGCTCAGAATGCCATCATCTCACGCGTGAAAATTATGGCGCAACTCAATATTGCGGAGAAGCGTATTCCTCAAGATGGACGCATTCGGATTAAAATTGCCGGGAAGGATATCGATATTCGTGTTTCCACTATTCCCACAGCGCACGGTGAAAGTGTTGTCATGCGTCTTTTGGATGCAAGCGCACTTCTTCTGGATGTCGATAACCTTGGATTTTCAACTTACAATGTCGATATCTTCAAACGAATGATCGATTATAAAAATGGAATTGTGCTTGTGACCGGACCAACTGGTTCCGGTAAAACAACCACCCTCTATGCTGCGCTTTCACGACTCAATACCAATGAAGTAAAAATTCTCACGGCAGAGGATCCTGTTGAATATCAGATCAAAGGGGTGAATCAGATGCAGGTCAATCCAAAGATTGATCTGACATTTGCTTCGTGTCTGCGAGCCTTTCTTCGCCAGGATCCAGATATCATCATGGTGGGTGAAGTCCGAGATCGTGAGACCGCTGAAATCGCGATTCAAGCCTCGTTGACCGGTCACTTGGTTCTTTCCACGCTTCATACGAACGATGCGGCAAGCTCTATTACACGTTTAGTCGATATGGGGGTGGAACCATTTCTGGTGGCCTCGTCTGTGATCGGCATTTTAGCTCAACGACTTGTGCGAACGGTGTGTCGTGATTGCGCACGATCGTACGATCCTGATGAAGACGAGCTTCAAAAAATTGGACTGACACTTGAAGATCTTCAAGGTCGACATCTTTTTCGACCGGTTGGCTGTCCCGAATGTATGGAAACAGGATACGCCGGGCGTTTGGGAATTCATGAAGGGATTATGATTACAGATGCGATTCGTGCTGAGCTCATGAAGGGGTCTGATGCAACACGTATCAAACAGGTAGCGCTTCAAGAAGGAATGAAAACACTTCGTCAAGATGCAGCTGAAAAGGTCGTCATGGGTTTAACGACGGTGGCAGAAGTCTTGCGCGTAACGCAAGAAGAGTCGGGATAATCTTCTATGTCTGTCTTTGAATATTCAGGAATCGATTCAAAAGGAAAAAAATCTGGAGGCATCATCGATGCAGAGAATGAACGTGCTGCACGGATGAAGCTTCGACGGATGGGTATTTTTCCAACACAGCTTGCGCCTGAAGGAGCAAAACAACAAAAAGTTTCTTTAGGGATGAATGTCGATGTGGGAAAATATTTCCAGCGCGTGAAGATTCAAGAAGTTGCCGCGATGACGCGACAGCTTTCAGCGCTCTTGGCTGCAAACATTCCTTTAGTCGATGCTCTCACAGCGCTTGTTGATCAAATCGAAAATGTAAAATTGCGAAGTGTTTTGTCGCAAGTGCGTGAGAAAGTGATCGAGGGAGGAAAGCTTTCAGAAGCCATGAAAGCGTATCCTAAAATCTTTAGTGAAATTTATGTCAACATGGTGAACGCCGGTGAGAATAGTGGTGCTTTAGATCTTGTGATGCAGCGTCTCGCTGATTTTACCGAAGGGCAAGCAAAGCTTCGCAGTAAAATTATGGGAGCGATGATGTATCCCATCATTATGGGAGTGGTCGGTTTTAGCTTGGTGACATTATTGCTCACAATTGTCGTTCCGAAAATGACGGCAGTCTTTGCAGATATGGGAGCAACGCTTCCGCTTCCTACGCGGATTCTTCTGGGTATCAGCAATACCCTGGTGAGTTTTTGGTGGCTCTTTGCATTGCTGGTCGGCTTTTTTATTTATTTTCTTCGACGCTATGTGCGAACGCCAAAAGGGAAAGAAAAATGGCATCGCATGAAATTGAAACTTCCTATTTTTGGAAATTTAAATCGCATGGTGGCGATCTCTCGTTTTTCAAGAACGCTTTCGACCCTTATCGGAAGTGGTGTCCCTTTACTGGGAGCACTCGACATTGTTCGCAATATTGTGAATAATGTTATTCTTCAAAAAGTAATTGAAGAGACCCATAATAATGTTCGTGAAGGACAAGGCGTTGCGGAGACACTCAAAAAAAGCGGTGAATTTCCTCCGCTTGTGACGCATATGATTGGAATTGGAGAAAAAACAGGGGAACTTGAACCGATGCTCGAACGCGTGGCTGATACCTATGATGGCGAGGTTGACACGACATTAGGAGCAATGACCAGTTTACTTGAGCCGGTGATGATTCTCATTATGGCAGCGGTGGTTGTTTTTATCGTGCTTTCGATTTTGTTGCCGATGCTCAAGATGAATCAACTCGCAAGATAACTCTTTGATAACTCTATAAGGGAGGAGAGATGAAAAAAATACTTCACAACGCACGCGGTATGACGCTCATCGAAATTATGGTGGTGATCGCGATCATTGGTTTTATCGGTGGCATTGTGACCACCCAAGTGCTGTCCTTTCTCGATGAAGCGAAAGTCGATACGGCAAAAACACAAATTCGTTCGATTGAAGATTCATTAGAACATTTCCGAAGAGATGCCGGATTTTTTCCTTCGACAGAACAGGGTTTACAATCGCTCCTTACAAAGCCGAATGTTGGTCGAACTCCGAAACGTTATTCCAGTACTGGCTATATGAAAAAAATGCCGAAAGATCCGTGGGGATGTGATTACATCTATTATAGTCCTGGGCTTCAAGGACATCCGTATGAAGTCTATTCTCTTGGAGCGGATTGCAAAGAGGGGGGAGAAGAGATAGATGCCGATATCGCCTCCTTTGAAATCGAATAAAAAAAAGGGATTTACACTCTTAGAGCTGATCGTTGCCATGATCATTGTGGGGCTGATTCTTTCGCTTGGCGCCACACAGGCAAATCGCTTTCTCGATATCGATATGAACCGTGGGGCAAATCGTCTCGGCGCCACCATTCGTTATCTCTATAATAAAGCAGCGACTGAAGGCCTTTATTTGCGCCTTGTCTTTGATTTTGAAAAACAGAGTTATTGGGTCGAGGCCACTTCGGATCCTTATCTTCTCGTTGACCCTTCTGAAGGAAAAAATAAAAAAACAAAAAAGAAAACCGAGAAAGAAGAAGAAAAAAAAGAAGATTCAAAATCTGTTGCACTTCAAAGCAAGGAAGCAGAATTTGCTCAAGTGCATGAGAATTTATTGAAGGGACAAAAATTTCCGAACAGTGTTTTTTTAAAAGATGTGTTTGTAGAACATCATGAAGGAGCTGTGGAGAATGGACAAGTGACCATCGCTTTTTTCCCCAATGGATATGTCGAACGAGCAGTCATCAATCTTCGTGATGAAGATGATGAAGTTCATTACTCGTTAAAAACGAATCCCATTACAGGACAAGTGACGATCGAACAGGAATATCGGAGATTAGAAGATGACTAGCCGCCGCCCTCAGGGCTTTTCTCTCCTTGAGATTATGGTCGCGACAGCGCTTATTGCGATTGCATTGACCGCTGTGATGTCAGCGCAGGGAAATACTTTTTTAGCCAGTCGTCGCGCTGAACTCGTGACCACAGCAACAATGCTTGCTCGGCAAAAAATAGTGGAAGTGGAAATAGAGATTCAAAAGGATATGCGCCGTAATGAATTTCCGGATGAAAAATCTGAAGGAGGAAAGTTCGAAGAGCCTTATGACGATTTTCGATGGGAATGGAGTGTTGAACGCGTTGAGCTTCCAGCGCCAGTTGTTGGTGATGAAGCGAGTGTTCAATCTTTTATCGGAAAACAGCTCACAGAAGAGATTAGCAAATCAGTTCGGAAATTAAAACTGACCGTGCTCTGGAAAGAAGGGGAGGGTGATGAGGAAGAATCGCTGAGTGTGGTCACTCACATGGTTAAACTATGAAACAGGGATTTACCCTCATTGAAGTTTTAGTTTCGGTCGTCATCTTGGCGATCATTATGATGCTCATTCAAAGTACGACGTGGCAGATGCTGGGAGCGAAAGAGCAAATGGAAGCCCGCGATATGGTGTTTCAACAAGCGCGAGTGGCCTTGCGCAAAATTACCGATGATATCACCGGAGCTTTTCTCACTTCAAAGATTCCTTCGACACAGCAGATAACGTTGGGCGGGACAGCAAGCAAAGAAGCAAAAATGACTACTTTTTTTATTGGAGAAGAGCGAGGCGAGCAAGATCAGCTTCGATTGACGACGTTATCGCATATGCGACTTTTTCAGAATGCAAAAGAGTCTGATCAAGCAAGAATCGCGTATACGATTGTCCCTTCTGAGGCTCGTGATCAGACATTCCAATTAATGCGTATGGAAATTCCTTGGCTTGAAGAAGGAAGAGAAGTTCCAGGAAAGGGTTTTCCACTTGCGGAAGGCCTTCTTCAATTTCAGCTTGAATATTATGATGATCGCAAAGAAGAATGGGTTCGAGAATGGGATACCGAAAAGATTGATTGGAAGGATCGTCTCCCTTCTGCTGTGAGAATCTCACTTCTCTTTCCCGATCCAGATGCAGAAGGAGAAACGCTTCATTTTACAACAGCTGTTTTTTTACCTTTGTCGCGAGGTGCGCTTGCTTTTTAAACGTCGCAATGAACGAGGGATTGCTCTCATGCTCGTTCTCACGGCAATCACGATTTTAACCGTGGCGACGGTTGAGTTTGCCTATAACACCAATGTGACGCTTCATCTTGCTTACAATGAACGCGATCGGTTGCAGGCAGAGTATCTTGCCAAATCCGCGTTGCAGTTTATGCTTTTGGAACTCAAATATGATCGGATTTATCAGCAAGTCGTACAGCGACAAAATTTAGGTCAGATGCTGGGCGATACGGCGAATTTGCCTCTTTGCCAGCAATTTCCTCTTTCCACAGGTCTCATTCGCGCTGTTTTTTTAGGTGAAGGCTTAGAAGGAGCGCCACTTCCTGATGATGTGCAAAAAGCGGTCAGTTTAGCGCAAGAACAAGGAGCTGAAGAATTTTTAGATTTTGAAGGAGATTTTGATGCCGAGTGTATTGATGAATCGACCAAAATAAATCTCAATGTTTTTGCAACCGCTGATACGACGCGCTCTGAAGGGAGACTCAGTCCGTATGATCAGCAGATTCAATTTTTCATCCGGTTTTTGAAGCAAGAAAGTTACAAAAATTTATTTGAAGGAAGCGATATTGAAATTGAAGACATTGTTCGTAATATTGCTGATTGGGTCGATCCTGACGAAACCATGTATGAACGTGGTTCTCCCGAAACTTCACTTTATAATGATAAAAAATATCCTCTTCGAAATGGAAAAATAAAAACAATAGGCGAAGTTCATTATATTGCTGGTGTTGAGGATCAATGGTTTGGACCTTTAAAAGAGCAGTTTACGATTTATGGGGATGGGAAAATTAATGTCTGTGCTGCAGACGAAGAGATCGTCAAAGCGCTTCTTCGAAAATATATTGAAATGACTCCAGGTCTTCCACCTCTGCGCCTCGACGACTCTGAGGTCATGGAGAGACTGCTCAAAGCCATCTCCGAGGGATGTTCTTCAGGCGCCGTAGGCGAGCAATTGCCGCAAGTCATTTCCGATAAAGTACAAACAGCGATTACGGCTGAACAGGGAAATTTTCCCGACCAACCTCCATCTGTAGACCCGAATCAAAATCAAGGAAAAGGATTTGCGGAACTTCTTTCGGGTGTGAAACGTTTTTATACTCTGAAACTTCATGGACAGGTGAATGACACCTCAGTTCATATTCATACGGTTGTTGACATTGACAATTCTGATCCCAAAAATTGGCCATTGTTATATTGGAAAGTTTATTAGAGCGTGTTTACAACGCCGTCGTATGTCATTGCGAGGAGTCCCCCACGAATATTGGGGGGGGGG